>CABRZL010000001.1 GCA_902475435.1 uncultured Eubacteriales bacterium
TCCCTACACTTTTTGAAAACACAGCAAAAGAATTAGGGATTCATCATAAGCTCATCCGGCCTTATACGCCCCGCCGCAACGGCAAGGTGGAGTGCAGCCACAGAGAGGACCAGAAACGTTTCTATTCTTCCCACGCTTTCTTTTCCCCGGATGACTTTGCAAAACGGCCTGCCTCCCTCAAATCACCGTTCTAACAACTTCCCTATGAGGCCCCTCAACTGACTTTCCCCTTTTCAGTTTACCGTCCAACATGTTTGACAAACCTACAATCTCTCCATGGCTTGCGGTTTTTATTCTATTCTTTGTCCATATTGTCCAAATGCTCCTGCAACGCCTTCTTCACTGCGGGGAATGCCTTTCCCAATCGGCGGGCACCAAATTTGGGATGATTGCGATATTCTACCAAAAGCTTTTTCTGCTTCTGTTCCAGCAGCAGCTTTTTCTCCAGCAAATCTTCCACGGTATCATTGACCCGATTTTCAATCCATTCACGACTCTCGTTCCATCTCTGCTGTCTGGTTTCTCTCGCCTCTGCCAACTTACGCTGTCCAAGTTCTTTTGTTTCATCCCATTTCTGCTGACCGGATTCAATGGCCGCGGCCACTTTCTCTTTGCCTTCCGTCATCTTCACCTGTCCGGTTTCCTTCATCTCATCAAACATCGCGTCTGCCGCCAATGCAGTGTTACCCAGCCGGTCAGAGATCGTATCTCCAACAGAATGCAGTGCTTTGGCTACCTTTTCCAGTTCACCCAGGCGCTTCTTCATCCCAATAATAGTAACGAGCGTAATCACCATATCCGCCGCAAACAATCCATAAAACACCACCAGCAGAATGATTCCCAACGTATGTGGGATTAGATTCAATACGTTAAAAATAAACGGATGCACCAACTTCACTACGAAAGTTACTGCCAACCCCCACATCAGGGAGAATCCCAAACAAACATAGCCCTTCAAGTTAAACGGCTGATCCGTATAATCCCACCATCTGGTGTGAAATACTTTTTCCAGAATCCATCCGCCCACCAATTCCACAGCTGTACAAAGCAACATTCCGCCAAAAAAGAGCAACAATATGTTGTCAGAAATCGGTTCCAGCAGTAAGAGGACCCCCAGCATTCCCACACCATAGATTGGACATACCGGCCCATTGAGAAAGCCCCGGTTTACCACCTGCCCGAGCGTTACCGCCACAAACGTCACCTCTACGCACCAGCCAAGAAAAGAGTAGACCAGAAACAACCCCAACAGCTGATATACACTATAGTCCATCGTGCTCCCCTCCGATTGAAATATCGCATAAATTTGGCGCGGATAGTGTAGCAATCTCCTTTTCTTCTGTCAAGCACCGTCTCACGAATTGGTCAGCAACTCTTGCCGCACGGACTCCGGTACCAAACTTCCTCCGGTGGCCCAGACAATCGTCGTTCCCTGTTCCAGCAGAGGAGCATATTGTGGGGCCTCCTGCTCCAGTCGTTCCACCATGGCAAATCCCGCTGCTGCTGCAGGTTCTACAAAGATCCCCTCGCTTTCCCACAGTCCCTTCATGTAGCTGATAAGACTTGCATCCGACAAGGTAAAGCACCCGTCTAACAGAGGTTCCATTAGCTTTCCCACAAACCCAGACGGGCGTCCCACGGCCAGGCCATCGGCCTGGGTGATACCGCTGAGGCCGATATCCTGCACCGATACCTTGCTGTGCAGCCTTGAAACCATCCCCAATGTCATACAGGGCGCCTCTGTTGGCTCAGCAAGGAAGCAATGTACTGCATCGCCAAACGTTTCCCGAAGTCCGAAGGTAATGCCGCCTGGAGCTCCGCCTACGCCGCAGGGAATACACACCAGCAGCGGATGTTCCTGATCCACTGGAATTTCCCATTCCATCAACTGTCGTCTCAGACGTCTTGCCGCCACCGCATAACCCAAAAACAAATTGACGGAATTTTCATCATCCACAAAGTAGCTTCTGGGATCCTGCTCCGAGCAGTTCCGGCCTTTTGCCACAGCATCGCTGTAATCTCCTGAATATTCCAGCACCGTAACCCCGCCTGCGCGAAGCTTATCCTTTTTCCACTGTCTGGCATCTGCCGACATATGCACTACGGCGCGGAACCCAAGCGCTGCGCTCATAAGGCCAATGCTGAGGCCCAGATTCCCGGTTGATCCAACTTCTACCTTATATTGGCTAAAAAAATCTCGTTTATCTGCCAAAATTTCATAAGAATCCATTTTTTGCAGCAACCCGGCCATGCGCGCTAAATCCTCCGCATGCTTGAGCACCTCATAGATACCGCCTCTTGCCTTTACAGACCCTGCCACAGGAAGCATATCGTCCCGCTTTAGCAGCAACCGTCCAGAAAAGTTTCCGCCTCTGCGACGGAACCACTGGGCCATGTTGGGAATTTCTGTTAAAGGTGACTCCAGGATTCCTTTCTGCGCCGCAGTCTCGGGAAACAGACGGGCCATCAGCGGACCAAACCTACGAAGCCGTGCCTCGGCGTCCTGAATGTCCCCCATCCCTACTGGTAAGATCGGCTGTGCATCCCACAACGCGCGGCACTGTGGATTTTGATAATATACCTCCTGCCGGTCCATCATAGCGCGGACCACAGGATGACTAAGCTGCCCGGACGATAACATAGGCAGAACCTCCCTGGTTAAATTTCTTTTAGCATACTTGTTTTTCTGCCCGGTGTCAATGGGTGCAAAATGCCGCCGCAGGAATGGTGCCCGCGGCGGCATTACTCAGTTAAATTTGAAAATCTTATTGGCGAACCGATATCCGGTAATTTCTGCCCGACGGCCGGCGCTGCCGGGCAAATTGCTGATGGCAGCCAGTGAAAATGCCTTCAACCGCCGCCGAAGTTCCGGATGCTCCATCAAAATCTCCGACCAGAGTTTTCTCTTTTTCTCCAATGCCTCTTGAGAACCATCCAGGTTTAACAGCGTGGAACATATTGTCAACATCATGGACAGGTATCGAAACATATATCGTGCCAACCGGGGCTGCGTCCTTTTCAGCTCACTGAGATCATAGTAGCCAAACATCAGCCGGGTCACACAGATTTGTTGATCTACCCGCTGCACCATAATTTTTTCATTGACCGACTGATCTTCCCGTCCAATGAAATACCGATAGAGATCCAAATCCATATAATACATGCTTTTGACCGCTGGCAACGGGTAATATACAAAAATATTGTCCACATAAAAAGTATGCTTTGGCAATTGAATCCCAGTGTCCCGCAACATGGCTGTCCGGTAGATCACTGAATGCATCAGCAAATACTGGCTAGGATGGAAGCGCCCGCAGTCTTCCCAGGTGAATATCTGCTCAACTGGAAACACATTCTTATAATGAACGGTATAACTGGTATGATCAATCATATGTTCATAGACATAATTACAGATCATCATATCCAGCGGTTGCGGCAGCTGAGCAAGTTCCCGCAGCCGTTCCAGCATCTTATGTAACGCATTGACATCCAGCCAATCGTCAGAGTCCACGACTTTATAATACATCCCTTCGGCATGCCGCAGCCCCCGGTTGACACCCTCTCCATGTCCACCGTTGGGCTGATGGATTGTCCGCACAATATTGGGATATTCCCGGGCATATCGGTCGCAGATCTCCGGGGTTTCATCTTTTGTGGAGCCGTCATCCACCAGAATGATTTCCACCTCGTCGCCGCCAGCAAGCAGCGTTTGAACGCATCTGTCCATATAGGCCGCGCTGTTGTAGCATGGCACCGCAAAGGTTATCAGTTTCACATCATCGCTCCGTTTCACTCTTTCGTTGTATGCGTTGTTATCCTATCGAATAAATGTGAATAAATTATGAATAATTTCTTTAGCTCTGGTAAAACCTTTTGGAAAGTTTTTAAAAAATTTTTAGCAACAATGATTCTTTTCGCATTGTGACGTTTTCATATAAAGTAGTGTCTGCCGCCGTCAGTGATCCCGACGGCAGCAGACACTTAGGTTATGGAAATAATAGAAACGGTCAAGATTTCTTCTGCTTCCGGATTACCACTGCCACGACAGCAGCAATCACAGCCGCACACAGCACAACAATCAGTGCAATCACGCCACCGGACAAAGCTGAATCCGTTGTCTCCTCCACAGGGGCGGGAGCCTCCGACACTTGGGGTGTAGCTTCCGGCGTTGGAGACGGCGTGGCCTCTTCCACAGATGCCTCCGGCTCTTCTTCTACCAGTTCAGGCCATTCATCGACGCCCGGTCCTTCCAGTGTTACATTTCCGTAGGTACCGGCTACCACAGTAGAAGTAGAATCAAATGTAATCGTCACAGGCTCATCCGCAGTAATATTCTCTACATTGTAGATCTCCAGATTGGATACCTTCGTATCTCCAGTAACTTTCCAACTAGAATTTTGATCGAAGGAGAGATTGCAGACACCGGTGATCTCCTCCGTATCGCCATATAGAACGGTTCCCTCCCATTGGGAATTTTCAAAATTGACTGTTGCTGTGTTGGGTCCAGTCCCAATATCAGGGCTTCCCGTAGACTGAGAATATGCACCAATGAAAAAGTCGCCTGTCAATTCCGTGGTATCGTCGCACTCTCCAGTGAGATCCCAACAGGTCTGGTCATTTTCGTCTTTAAAGTGCACCGTCGCAGACCCCGCTCCTTCTACAGAGAGAAGCAGATTATCGGCGGGTATCTGTCCCTCCTCAAGTTTCGAGGGATCCCCATATTCCTCATAATTCTGATTGACCATTTTTGAGGCCTCTACATAGACAGGCGTAGAGGAATTCTCCACATAGATAACAGCGAACTTATTGCCTCCGGAATAGCCAGGGGTTTTGGACTTATCTGTGAACCACCAATCCAGGGATTCTTCGTAAAACTTGGGATTATTCGCTTTATCAATAAACATGTTGAGTGCAGAATACCCGGTTGTAATGTTGTTTACATCGATCTCTCCGCTTTCCATTTTCTCCCGCATGGTATCGGGATCTCCCACATCATATGCATTTTCCATCTCTTCTGCATCATAATAGGCTGCCACACGAGAGTTGGCCACATGTACGCCAGTCTCTTCCGCTTCAGCATTGCCGCCGGCCCGGCATTTAATGCCCATGACGCCGTTAATATCACAGTTATAGGCATAGATATAGCCGCCAGAGGCAGAACACAGTCCTGCATCCAAATAGGAGGTCAGACTGGAATTATAACAGTATACCCAGCTCTCATTGGACCCGATGGAATATACGCCGGCGCAGCGGAGACCAAAGGTTTTGGTAACCACTTGATTCGCCACAATGACGCCGCCGCCGGAATCAGTAGCCAATGCAGTGCCGGCCTCATCGCCAGTAACCACTACCGTTACGTCATCGTCATGCGACTTATATACTCCCTCCATATCTCCGTCTTCATTTCGAGCCATGGTGCCGAGGTCACTGGAAGGCCGTTTGGTCGCAGTCAGATTTTCCGTAACGCGGTTGACGGTGCCATCCTCCAGCACCAAATCCGTCCCCTGGGTATTTAAGAGAATTTGTCCTCCTGTGGAGACATAGGGGCCATGACCGCCGGAAGAACAAGAGAATATATCTCCTCCTTCTATATAGATGACGCCGTTGGCTGTGGCATAGATGGAATTCACCGTACCAAGGATTCTGGGATTCACCAGATTTAACGTCGCGGTGGCTTTATTGATCACCGTGGTAGCCGGCGTAGTAGCGTCGCCGCCATCCATATGGATTGCTGAACCCATGCCAAAGAAATTCCCGGCCTCAGATGGTCCCTTTCCCGCAGTGTAACAGTAAGAGATAAAATCCTCCAGTGTCAGGTCTCCTCCCTGCTGGACAAATATGGAGGCTGTGTTGATGTTGTCATTGGTCACGGTATTGGGCGACTCAATGTCTTCTACATCAATTTCTTTGTACAGATACGTACAGTAAAGTTCCACGACCCCCTGTGCTGGACCTGATGTGACATTCTCATAATAGTTATAGACGCGAATCAGATCATAATCTTCGCCATAGACATACCCATCCGACTCATATACGCCGTTGATCGCTTCCGCTTTGGACATATACTTTGCTTCATCCGCGGATTGATATGCCTTTACCATCTCATAGACTTTGCCGTCAGCGGCATAATAATCACCGGTAGAAATTCCCATGGTGTTGTCATATTTCGCTGTAGATCCGGTATGCACACCCAGATATTCGTTCACATCCTCCGGCAGCTCTGCTCCGTCAGCCACCGCTTTTTCATTGATTTCAGGCGCATCGTATTCAAAACTCTGATTCATCTCGTCAGGATCCCGGTCATCCTGAGGATCGGCTTCATAGGTGACAGATATCCCAGATGATTCGCCCGTAAACGTATAATCCAGGTTATATTCATTTTCGCCAGTCGCATCCGCCACGATCTGTCCATCTACAGTCAGGGAAGCAATCTGATATTGATAATCCGCGACAATCTGGAACGTAACTTTGTGGGCGCCATCCAGCATGCCCGACGGCAAATAATAGGTCCCGTTTGGCTGCATATAGCCTTCCTGGCCGCTTTCAGCGGCAAACGTCACACTTCCGTCCGCAGTATAATCCACAAAGTCCCGGGTTGCGTCAGAAGTCGTATAGGTTTCCGCTGCGCTGCCAGTCTCTCCATAAAAGGTACCGGGACAGGATAAAAACGCACCGTCAGCAATAGAAGTTACCGTAGATGGAATAGACCAGCCGCTGGTGCTGTTATAATCATAAATCATGCGTGGAGAAAGGGTCGTAACCCCTTCTGGAAACAGTACGTATACGTCTTCATTTTTGTTATTGGATGAAATGGTCTGCGCTCCGTTCCCAATAGTCGTCACCGGGTATCCGCCTAAGGAAGCAGGAATCATAACCACATTCCCAGACTTCTCGTCGCCAGTTCCCCAAAGGATGGTAGCTTCCGGTTCGCTCTCCGCCATCATCATCGCCATAAAGGCATCGAGTTCTTCCTGCGAGGGGTCTCCAGCCGTTCCCGCCTCGGCGGTTCCTGCATCCCCCGCCGGAGCCGCACCAGGCGCGCCGCCCATATCGGGCATTCCACCTCCCGGTCCACCCGGGCCTCCTGGGCCACCCGGTCCGCCCATGCCTCCCATAGACTGAGTAACTTCGTAAACCCAGGCTCCCTCCAATTGGTTGCCTTCAGGAATGGAGTCTTCCTCCGTATCCGCTGCCGCGCCAGGCACAGCAAGCAGGCCAAACAGCATCACGACTGCCAATCCCAGGGCTGCAATTCTCTTCCTTGCGTTCATTTCCATCCTCCTTCACAAAATAGCGGATGAGCCGCATTTCTATTGAAAATATAGCGCTACAGGGCTGTTTTTTCAATCATTTCTGTGCAAATCAACCAACAATGCCACATTATAAACACTTTTGTTTCCCCCTTGTGGGCAGATGGTCGCCTAGGAAAATTTCTGGAGGATTTTCTTTTTGAAGCGTTTCCGGAAAGTTCTCCTTTTCCCTTGAGGTTTCAATGTTTTTTTGCTATAATTGCTTCAAAATCATGATATGGATGTGTATTGAAGTTGAAATACGGCACATGGAATGTTTCCCATATTGACCGGGAGCATGTCGCAGTACTGACTGCTTCCGGAATTTCTCCGTTGGCCGCCGCCGTATTGGTCTCCCGTGGATATAACACTCCAGAGGAAGCTCATGCTCTGCTTGCCTCTGGTCATCAGGCGCTGCTAGATCCTATGACGCTGCCAGATATGCCAAAAGCAGCAAAACGGGTGAGGCAGGCCATCGAACGTGGTGAAAAAATCGCCGTGTTCGGCGACTATGATGTAGACGGTATCACTTCCACCTGTCTGCTCACGGATTTCCTCACCCGCCAAGGCGCCGACTGCACCTGGTATATTCCTGCACGACTGGAGGAAGGCTATGGCCTCAATGAAACCGCTATCCGCAACCTTCACGACCTTGGAATCAATCTGATTATCACAGTGGACTGCGGCATTACGGCTCTGGAAGAGGCCCAATTATGCAAGACCCTTCATATTGACCTGGTCATTACCGATCATCATGAGTGCAAACAGCAGCTTCCCGATGCAGCGGCGGTGGTGGACCCTTATCGAAAAGATTCTCAGTACGCTTTCCCCTACCTTGCCGGCGTTGGCGTTGCATTTAAGCTGGCTGCCGCCGTTTCAGGCGATCAGAATCGAGTGTTTGAAGAATATTGCGATCTGGTCAGCCTTGGCACTGTGGCCGATGTCATGCCTCTCCTTGGAGAAAACCGGGTTTTGGTAACCGGCGGAATTGCCTCCATGCAGCGATGCCATCGGATCGGACTGCTTGCCCTGATGCGGGAATGCCAGCTTTCCCCATCTGCCATCAATTCTTCTTCCATCGGCTACACCCTAGCACCTCGGATCAACGCCGCAGGACGCATGGGCCAGGTAGAATTGGCCGCAGAGCTGTTCTTAACCCAGGATCCCTATGAAGCAGCAACACTCGCTTCTTCTCTCTGCCGCCTAAACCGTCAGAGACAATCGATTGAAGCGGAAATCTATGAGGATGCCGTGGCGATGCTGGGCAGCAGCAAAGATCCACCCGCTATCGTCCTGGCCGGCGAAACCTGGCATCAGGGCGTGGTTGGCATCGTAGCTTCCCGTTTGGCGGAAGACTACGGCTGTCCAGTTTTCTTGATTTGCCTATCCGGAGACACGGGAAAGGCCTCATCCCGAAGTTATGGCGATTTTCCTTTGTTCTCTACGCTGGAAAGCCTGAGCGATCTGCTGGAAAGTTTTGGCGGACATGAACTTGCCGCAGGTTTTACCATTCGGCGGGATAATATTGACACTTTTCGGGAAAGAATTGAGGAGTTGGCCCGCGCCTATCGGAAAACCCACCCTGAAGGCAAGGCCCTGGAACTGGACTGCACCGTGCCTCCGGAATTGCTGACCGTCCCCAATGTAGCCGCGCTGGACGAGATGGAACCTTATGGCACAGGATTTCTCCGCCCTCAGTTATACATGGATGGACTCCGCGTGGAGCAGCTTTCCGAAGTGGGCGGTGGTAAACACCTGAAGCTCCGGCTGAGCCGTGGCGGCAAACTGCTCAATGGTATCTTTTTTTCTATGACCGCCCGCCGTGCGGCCATTGCATTGGGCGACGTGGTAGAGGTTGCTTTTACACCACAAATCAACGAATTCCGAGGCGTTCGTTCCGTACAGCTGAATCTCGTTGACATCCGTCCTTCTTACGAATGCCGCCAGGCGATACGACAGGATTTGGATATGTATAACCGATTTTGCTCTGGCGCACTTGCCAGTAGCGATGCGGCAAACCTGATTCCTCCCAGAAAAGAATTTGTTGCAGTATGGCGATATCTCTCCGCAAACGCACAAAACGGTATGATTATGGACGAATTCTCCGTACTGGCCCGTAAAATCGCCAGAAGCGCTAATCTCCCCTGCTCATTTATTCGTACACGATTATGTTTAGACGTTCTGGAAGAACGGGGCCTGATTCAACTAGAGTCCGGTTCCAAACTTCTTTCTATTAAACTTACACCGGGTCCTGGGAAAGTGGACCTTCAAAGCTCCGCCATCTTGATCCGGCTCAGGAAACAAAAAGAAGGTGATCAGTAATGGAGTCTGTTCAGGCACATTATGAGTCAATGAAAGCTGCCATTACAAAGCATACCCCTCATGTAGACATGGAAATTGTAGACGCAGCATATCAATATGCAGCGGAAAAACACAAAAACCAGCTGCGCAAGGACGGCTCTCCCTATGTGATCCATCCTCTGGCTGTGGCAGAAATTGTAGCGGAAATGGGGCTGGATACAGACGCGATTCTGGCCGCGCTGCTTCACGACTGTATCGAAGACACTGATTCCACCCACGACGAAATTGCAAAAAAATTCGGCAAAACTGTTGCAGAGCTGGTGGAGGGCGTTACAAAGTTGACTCGTGTCAACTTCACCTCCCTGGAAGAGGAACAAATGGAAAATCTCCGAAAAATGTTTTTGGCCATGAGCAAAGACATTCGGGTGATTCTCATCAAAATTGCCGATCGGCTTCACAATACCCGCACGCTTCAATATCAGACGCCGGAAAAACAGCGCACAAAATCTCTGGAAACCATGGAGATCTACGCTCCTTTGGCCCATCGGCTTGGCATGCAGAAGATCAAATGGGAACTGGAGGATACTTCCCTAAAATATCTCGATCCGGTGGGTTATGAGGAAATCTCTCGTCAACTGGACGAAAAAGAAGCAGCCAATGCACAAATGATGGCTTCTATTCGCTCAAAAATTGAGACACGGCTTCGTGAATCCGGCATTCACTTTCAAATCTACGGCCGGGTAAAGCACATTTATTCCATCTACCGGAAGATGTACACGCAGAACAAAACACTGGATGAAGTATATGATCTGTTCGCTTTCCGGGTCATTGTAGATGATATTGCCGACTGCTATAACGTACTGGGGCATATTCACGACCTGTTTAATTTGGTGCCCGGACGTTTTAAAGACTATATTTCCACCCCAAAACCAAACGGCTATCAATCTCTGCATACGACGGTCATCGGCTCCGAGGGGATTCCCTTTGAAGTGCAGATTCGTACCGCACAGATGCACCATACGGCAGAATACGGTATTGCTGCCCACTGGAAATATAAAGAAGGAATCGCCAGTCAAGGCGGAGAAGAGCAGCTGGAATGGGTTCGCCGTCTGCTGGAAAGTCAACAGGATTCAGAGGCGGAAGATTTCATCTCCAACCTAAAGATCGACATGTTTGACGATGAGGTGTTTGTTTTTACACCCAAAGGCGAGGTAATTTCACTTCCTTCAGGCTCCACCCCCATTGACTTTGCCTATGCCATTCACTCCGAGGTAGGCAATCACATGGTGGGGGCCAAGATCAATCACCGCATTGTCAACTATGATACCGTACTGCAAAACGGCGACATTGTAGAAGTCATCACCTCCAAGTCTGCCAAGGGCCCCAGCCGGGACTGGCTGAGCTTGTGTAAATCCAATCAGGCCCGTATTAAAATCAAGCAGTGGTACAAGAAGGAACGCCGGGAAGAAAATATTGTAACCGGTAAGCAGAGCTTTGAAGAAGAGCTCCGCCGCATTGGTGTAAATCCTTCCATTATCAACAACGAGACGCTTTTGCCCGTTATTTTGAAAAAGGTAGCATTTGGAAGTCTGGACGATATGTACGCTGCGATTGGATACGGCGGCCTTACGGCATTGAAGGCAGTCAACCGAATCAAAGAGGAACTACTTCGTTTTACCAAGGCGGCACGTACCGATGCAGCGCCGGCCAAAGATCCCACTTCTATCAGCCGACAGCCCAAACAAGTGACTTCCGGCGTCATTGTAGAAGATATCGACAACTGCATGATTAAATTTGCCCGATGTTGTACGCCGGTCCCCGGTGATGATATTGTCGGCTTTATAACCAAAGGGTTTGGCGTGTCAATTCACCGCAGGGACTGTCCCAATGCAGCCGGTGCAGCTTCTCCTGAAAATTCCGGCCGCTGGGTTAAGGTCTCCTGGGCTACCGTTCCCATGGAGAGCTTCTCCACGTCCTTTGAGCTGGACTGCACGGATCGGGACGGCATTGCGTTGGACGTAGCGATGGTCATCACCTCCTTGAAACTGCGATGTTCTGAATTGTCCGCTCGCTCTGACCACAAAGGCAACTGCCTGATTTCCTTAACCGTGGAGGTCCGGGATGTGGCAGAACTGAACAACATCAAAAACCGCCTATCGGGCGTTCGAGGCGTTCGCAATGTCCGCCGGGGGCACCACTGATGCGGGCGGTACTGACAAGGGTCTCTTCCGCTTCCGTCACCGTGGACGGAGCCATTACCGGGAGCATCGGCCGGGGCTTTCTAATCCTTTTGGGCGTAGGCCCGGAGGATACAGAGCAGGAATGCGAGAAGCTATGCAAAAAGCTGCTGAGTCTCCGCATTTTCACCGATGCGGCTGGGAAGATGAACCTGGGTCTGGAAGCGGTAAACGGCGAAGTCCTGGTAGTCAGTCAGTTTACCCTCTATGGAAGCTGCAAAAAAGGGCGGCGCCCGGACTTCTTTGGGGCGGCAAATCCAGAGCAGGCTGAGAAACTCTATGAACTGTTTCTGCAAAAATGCGCGCAAGCCGGCTATCCACCCCAGCACGGCGTGTTTGGCGCCCATATGGAGGTCTCCTCTGTCAACGACGGTCCTGTAACGCTGATCGTTGATACCGCCGACCTGTAGTGGCCGCCCGGCATGAAAGGAGCAAAATTTGGTACTAACCATAGACGATCCTACACGAAAAGAACAAATTGCAAGAGATATTTTATCTCAGCTTCCGGACTGGTTCGGCGTGCCGGAAAGTACACTGGATTACATTCATAGCTGCCGAGAAAAACCATCTTGGGCTGTGTTTTCCGGAGACAAGGTTCAAAGCTTTATTGCTTTGAAGGAAACAAGTCCTGCTACCGCAGAGATTTACGTCATGGGCGTGTTACCGGAATATCATCACAAGGGTATCGGCCGGGCACTCTTTGACACTCTAACCGCTTATGCAAGGACCCATGGCTACTCCTTTCTCCAAGTAAAAACTGTACGAAAAGGCTACTGGGCTTCCTATGACATGACCAATGAATTTTATATTGCCATTGGTATGAAAGAATTTGAATGTTTTCCAAACTACTGGGACGAAAAGAATCCCTGCCAAATCTATATAAAGTCTATATAATCTATTGAAAGGCACAAAATACTGCCCCGAAAAGGAGGAATTCCTATGAAAATCGAAGTTCAGCAGGTCGGCGATCTCATGACCAACTGCTACATTGTTTGGGATGAAACCACAAAAAACGCTGCCGTCATTGATCCCGGCGACGACGGTGCATTCCTGTCTGACCGTCTGAAGAAAAACGGTCTGACCCTCCAATACATTCTTTTGACCCACGGCCATTTTGACCATATCGGCGGCGTGGATGCATTAAAAAAGGCCTGTGGAACCAACCCAAAAATCTATATGTCTCATAAGGATCTTGGTTTGGAATCTGTTTTTCACGAAACGGTGGCCCTCGATCCCAAATCCGTCACAGACTGGAAGGACGGAGATTGTATAATCATGGATTCGATTACTTTCCAGGTACTTGCCACACCGGGACATACTCCGGGCTCTGTGTGCCTCATTGCAGGAGACGTGATCTTCTCCGGCGACACGCTCTTCCAAGGTTCCTGTGGTCGGACCGACTTCCCTGGCGGCAGTTGGGCGGAAATGAGCGCCTCCCTTCGGCGGCTTTATCATCTGGCCGGAGATTATACGGTGCTCTCCGGTCATACCGGCTCTACCACCCTTGACCGGGAACGGAAAACCAACGTATTCATGCAAAGCAGCCTTTCATGAAACTACGACTGGTTGGCCATAAAAACCGCTATGCCATGGAACAGCTCCAGATGGCGTTATTTCCAGATGACAAAATGGAATATACGGAAGCAGCTTTCTCCGGAGACGGCGCTATTTCAGCCCTGTCCCAAGGGCAGCTTTGGGTCACTGCCACGGCAAGAATTACCCGCGGCGGCGAAACCCGCTTTGGGATCGCCCGTTGCCGCAGCAGGGGTTCCTCGGAGTCTTTACACCGGCAGATCCTACAGAAAAGCTATTACAAGGCTGCTCTGCCTTTTTTACAGGAACCGCCCGCCTGGGGCGCGCTGTCCGGAGTACGCCCTACCAAGTTAGTTTCCCGCCATCTTATGGCTGGGGGCACGCGAAAGAGCGCAGACCGGATGCTTCGGGACACATATTATGTTACACCGGCACGCAGAGAACTATGCCTGGACGCAGCAGAAGCCACAATGGCGGCTCTCAACCGGCAGAAAGCAGGAGATATTTCCCTCTATGTGGGTATCCCCTTCTGCCCAACCCGCTGTATCTATTGCAGCTTTGTTTCTGCATCCATAGATCACGCCCAGCACCTGATTACGCCTTATTTACGTGCGTTGGAACAGGAAATCTGTGCAGCGGCAGCAGGCCTCCGTGAGAATCCAAGGCGTATTCGCACTGTCTATATTGGCGGCGGCACGCCGACTACTTTGCGTGCAGATCAGCTTTCCTGGCTTTTAGACACGCTTCACCAGAAATTTGACCTGTCAGAATGTCTGGAATTTACGGTGGAAGCTGGACGTCCGGACACATTGGATCTTGCAAAACTCCGCGTCCTGCACAACGGAGGCGTAACACGCATCAGCATCAATCCCCAGACAATGGATGATCGCGTATTGCGTCTTTTGGGTCGCAGCCATCAGAGCGCTGATATTCTGCGCGCTTATGACGAAGCCATCCAGGCTGGCCATCGCAACATCAATATGGATCTGATTGCAGGACTTCCTGGAGACACAGAAACAGGATTTCAACACACCATGGAGGAGATTCTCGCGCTGGCTCCCACCAGCATCACGGTCCATACGCTGGCTCTTAAAAAAGCAGCTGCCCTGTACTATGCAAAACGTACCGTGCTGCCTACTGCAAAGACGGTAGAACAGATGCTGCAAACGGGAAATCATGCGCTGCGGCAAACCGGCTATCGGCCCTATTATCTTTACCGACAAAAATATATGACTGGCAGTTTTGAAAATATTGGCTGGTGCAGGCATGGATACGAGAATCTTTACAATATATATATGATGGAAGAATTGCACTCCATATTATCCCTGGGTGCAGGCGGTATGACCAAAGTGATCCAAGACGGGAAGATCACCCGTCTCAACAACCCCAAATACCCCCAGGAGTACATTCGCGACATTTCAAAAATTACCGAAAAGAAACGGGAGGTGGCCTTATGACCTATGACATCCAAGAAATATCCACACTGTTAGCGCAGGATCCCGCCGGTTCTATTAAAAATTGGGAGCAGGGCTACCGCCGTCAGGTAGCCGCTACTGCCGCATATATCTTAGACATCCGAGAAAAAAGCCCGGTGGTATTGTTGGCCGGTCCCTCTGGTTCCAGCAAAACCACTACCGCAACACGGATTCGGGATCATCTGATCGGACTGGGTATACGCGCACACCTCATTTCCATGGATAATTATTATCTATCCAGGAACGATCCTAGTTTTCCAACGCTTGCAGACGGAAGCCCGGATTTGGAAAGTCCGGAGTGCCTGGACATGGCGCTTTTGGAGGAACACTTTTCCCTGTTGGAGACTGGAAACGACGTCTACGTTCCCATCTACGACTTTCCAAGCCATGAGCGACTTGCGGGTCGAAGCATAAGGATGGACGCTTCCACCGGGGATGTGTTCATTTTTGAGGGCATTCATGCCCTCAATGACCGTTTTACCGCCCATCACCCTGACGCCTGCCGGGTGTATGTGTCTCCAGAGGACGACTTTCAAAAGGACGGCAAGTTGTTCTGTACGCCGGTTCTCCTGCGGCTCATGCGCCGTATTGTTCGAGACTACCAGTTCCGGGGCGCTACCGCCCAATATTCTCTGGAGCTCTGGAACAATGTGGTGGAAAGTGAAAAACGCTACATCGCCCCATACAAGTCTACGGCCAATTGCTGTATTACCACCACGCTACCCTATGAGCTGGGTGTTTTGCGGCAATTTGTAGCCCCCCTGCTGCAGGATCTTCCCAAAGATATTGCCCGTCGAAACGACGTAACGGCTATCCAGAAGATTCTGTCGGAGGTATCCCCACTATCGGATGCCTTAGTCCCTGCGGATTCCATTCTCCGAGAATTCATTGGCGACCGTTCCTGACGGTGTTAATCCCCCAAACGAAAGGATGATTTTTATGCGTTACACCTTTGACGATTACAGGCAAGCGGCCGATTATATTGCCTCCCAGTTGGGGAGCTTACACCCAAAGATCGCCATGATCCTTGGTTCCGGCCTGGGCAGCATGGCGGACCTGGCCGAACATCCCATTGTGATTCCGTATACAGAAATCCCTGGGTTTTCTGTATCCACCGCTCCTGGACACGCAGGACAGCTTGTGTTCGGTACCCTGATGGGAAAACAGGTTGCCGTCATGCAGGGCCGGCTCCATGCATACGAAGGGTATACGTTTGAAGAGGTTTGCTTCCCGCTGCGAGTCCTGCGTCTGTTGGGCTGCGATAAGCTGATTATTACCAACGCCTCTGGCGGCGTCAACTTATCCTTCCGGGTGGGCGATATTTGCTTGATTACAGACCACATGAAGTTTTTCATGGACTCTCCTTTGCGTGGACAAAACCTCTCGGAATTTGGCCCCCGTTTTCCGGACTCCACCTGTCTGTATACGCCTCGGCTTCAGGAAATCGCCCGACAAACGGCCCAGGAAGAAGAACTTACGTTGGTCGAGGGCGTTTATATGTATTTTCCCGGCCCTTCTTATGAAACGCCGGCCGAAATTCGGGCAATTCGAACGCTGGGGGCAGATCTGGTAGGGATGAGTACAGTCCCGGAAGTAATTGCTGCCGGCCACGCCGGCATGGAAGTCCTGGGATTCTCTCTGGTATCCAATGCCGCTGCAGGCATTACCGGCGATGCACTCAGCGAACAGGAAGTGCTGGATGCTGCGGCAGCCGCTAAAGATAAGTTCTCCAGACTGATTTGCGGTTGCCTGGAAAAAATGTAATGTCTCCCTCTGTACACGAAACATTATCCCATAAAGATATGACCAACATCCTGGAGTCATCGTTTTTCCCACCCGTTTGGGTTGCGCAACACCATTGAAAAACAAATTGATTTGCCTTGACATGGCATAGACAACCCTGGGAGGTACGCACCTCCATCTGCGAAAGGAGTCCTGTATGGACACGTTATTTTCCAACATTACCGCTGTGACCATGGCGGACAAGCTCCCGGTTATTTTAGGCGCTTACATTGGCGTAACAAACGGAAAAATCAGCTACATTTCCACCAAAGCGCCCCAGGAACCTGCAAACCAGGTCATTGATGGCCGCGGTATGGTGTTGATGCCCGGCCTTATCAACTGCCATACTCATATCCCCATGACCCCACTCCGCGGTTATGGAGACGATCACAATCTTTCTGATTGGCTCAACAACTACATCTTCCCCAAAGAGGATCTGTGGGATGCGCGGGCCATCCGGGCCGCTACCCTTCTGGGATTGGCAGAGTGCCTCCGATTTGGCACAACTTCCATTTCAGATATGTACTATTTCTCTGACACAATCTGCCAATGTGTCGACGAGGTAGGTATAAAAGGGAATATTTCCCGCAGTATCACCGTATTTGAAGACGACTATTGCTTTGACAAACATGCTCCAAGTCAGGAGCTAGTAGCGCTGAAGGAAAAATGGCACGGTCATGACCACGGCCGTATTCAGGTGGAAGCATCGATCCACGCAGAATATACTTCATTTGACAAGGTATGGCATGGATTGGCTGAATACGCCATTAACAATGGCATCGGTATGCACGTTCATGTGTCAGAAACTAAAAACGAACACGAATCCTGCCTGGAAAAATACGGGCTTACGCCGGCTCAACTGCTGGATGTATATCATGTTTGGGACACTCGGTCCATCGCAGCACATTGCGTGTGGCTGACAGACGAGGATATGGAGCTGTTTGCCCGCCGCGGCGTCACCGCTGTTCACTGCCCCAACAGCAATTTAAAGCTTGCCTCCGGCATTGCTCCGGTTCGTAAGATGCTAAACAAGGGCATGAATGTAGCGCTGGGAACCGACGGCGTCTCCTCTTCCAACAACGCCGATCTCTTTGAAGCCATAAAATTGGCGGCCTTGCTTTCCAACGGCTCTACATTGGATCCAGTTTCTTTGACAGCCCAGGAAGCATTAAAAATGGCCACCGTGAACGGTGCCAAGGCCCAGGGCCGTGAATTGGAGTGCGGCATGATCGCTCCTGGCATGGACGCCGATCTCATCATGCTGGATTTCACACAGCCGCATTTGATTCCCTGTCATAATCCGATCAGTAATCTTTGTTACGCAGCATCGGGACATGATGTATGCATGACCATGATTCGGGGTAAAATTCTTTATGAAAACGGTAATTATTCCACCATTGACCTGCAAAATGTCTTGCAGGAATTTCACGATTATGTGATTCCGTTGATGTTTGGTCAGCCGGAGAAGGAGCAGCCAAATGTCTAATCAAAACCATGGGAAAGCAAAAAAGCAGGGATTTTTGCAGGGCGCTGCGATTCTTACAATAGGTACTATTTTGGTCAAGCTGATCGGCGCCCTCTACAAGATCCCCATGAACCGCATCATTGGGACCGAAGGTTTTGGTCACTTTAATGTTGCCTACAGCATTTTCAGCGTACTTCTGACCGTCTCTACCGCTGGTCTTCCAATCGCGGTGAGTCGGATGATCTCTCAGGCAAATACCCTGGGCAATCGAAGACAGGTTCAAAAGATCTTCCATACCAGCCTAAGAATCTTTCTGTTGATCGGCGTATTCTGCTCGGCAGTGATGTTGATCTTTGCCCCACAGCTGGCACGTTGGATGGAAGATCCGGATGCAGTCTATGCCATTGCGGTTCTGGCCCCGGCAGTGCTGTTCCTCTGCATTATTTCTTCTTTTCGAGGCTATTTCCAAGGGCAGCAGTATATGACCCCTACAGCGGTCAGCCAGGTTATAGAAGCCGTTGTCAAGCTGGTGCTCGGTCTTGGTGCTGTCTACGTGGTGCTGGCCCTGGGCTATGGCACGGCAGAGGCAGCCGGCGGCGCCATTTTCGGCGTCACCGCAGGCTCGGTATTGGCCGCTATATATCTGTTCGTCCAATACCGAAGAAAGCATGTGCGTCTCACAGCGGCGGACCAAAACGCTTCCGTCCTCTCCACCGCAGACACAGCCAAGCAGCTCCTGAAGTTGGCAATTCCAATTACCATCGGTTCCACCGGTCTTCAGATTTTCAATGCACTGGACACCAAAATCATCTTAGGCCGACTCCAAGACGCCATCGGACTTACCAGCAAAGCAGCTTCTTCCCTGTTTGGAACCTATTCCGCTGCCCAGACATTTTATATGCTGCCGCCTGCTTTGATTACACCGCTGGCCATCAGTATCATCCCCACGGTCACTGCCGCTCTAACTTTGAACAATTTCCGGGAAGCCAGAAGAACTGAGGAGTCCGCCGTTCGTATGACCGCCTTAATCGCACTCCCCTGTGCCGCAGGATTGGCCGTGCTGGCCTCTCCTATCCAAGAGATGGCCTATGGATATGATGCGGAGACGCTCAGTGTAGCGGGTCCTCTGCTTGCCATTTTGGGTATAGCTGTGATATTCAACTGTATGGTCAGCGTCACCAATGCCATCTTACAGGCTCATGGTCAGGTAACCATCCCCATTTATACTACATTGGTAGGCGGATTGGTGAACGTAATCACGGACTATGTGTTAATCGGAATCGATTCCATTGGCATTTATGGCGCAGCAATCGCCACCATAGCTTATTGCGCCGTCATCATGTTTTTGAATATTGCGGCAATGCATAAAACCATGGAGCTTCCACCTCGGATTCTTCAGCAATTCGTCAAACCCATGGTCGCCACAGCCATCATGGCTGCAGGCACATACTTCAGCTACGAAGCAATCCATAATGTCGTCAGTTCCTCTACCATTTCGACGCTGGCTGCCATTATCATTGCTTGTATCATTTACGCAGTGCTTGTATATGCCATGAAAATCATCACATGGTATGACTGCCAGCTATTGCCCAAGGGCGATTGGATCGCCCGGATTCTCCGGGTTCGTCCCCCAAGAGAAGGGGATTGATCCATTTTTAGTAAAATATATAAGAGATAGAAAAAAAATCCAGAAAAATTTTGCATAAAAATCGCAATCTGGGCTTGCACAGGGGAAGAAAGTATGATAAATTTTTATAGCAAAGCATGTTATGGGTTTGAAGATCTGGTGGCATTGGTCCGCGTGCTTCGAGCCCCGGACGGTTGCCCTTGGGACAGCGTTCAAACGCATAACAGTATCCGGCGCAATTTTATTGAAGAAGTCTATGAGACTTGCGAAGCCATTGACACTGAAGATACGGATGGCCTTCGAGAAGAACTGGGCGATGTATTGCTTCACGTGGTGTTTCATGCCAGCATAGAAGAGGATGCCGGTCATTTCACAATCCACGACGTATGTGATACAGTGGTCAAAAAAATGATCTCCCGTCATCCCTCATTGTTTGGCGGCGACGCTGACCTTGACTGGGACGAATTAAAGCGCCGGGAAAAAGGACAGACTTCCCTTTCGGAAGAGTTGGATTCCGTTGCAAGGAGCCTACCGGCACTGTGGCGGGCCGAAAAACTTCAGACGAAAGCAGAAAAGTCAGGATATCCTGTCACACCGACATCACGGCAATCCGCTTCAGGAGTTTCTGAATCACCGGATAAGCTTCGGGCCGTGGGCGACATGTTATTTGACACAGTGTGTCTGGCAAGGAAATTAGGGGTTGATCCGGAGCAGGCCCTGAATCAAAGCTGCGACGCCTTTCTGGCCCAGGTGCGCAGGAATGAAACGGGCCGGGACATTCCAAAAATACAGGCCGACACTTCGGCTCAATATGTGAAGGAGTAATGAAACATGAACAAAACTGAACTAATCACAACTGTCGCTGAAAAAACTGGCGCCACCAGAAAAGATACCGAACAGATTCTTAGCACCATTATAGAGGTAATTGGTGATGAGTTGGCTGCCGGCGGCCGTGTCCAGCTGGTTGGCTTTGGTGCTTTTGAAACCAAGCATCGCGAGCCCCGTTTGGGCCGCAACCCCAGAACCCGCGAGGCAGTCGAGATTCCCGCTTCCACTGTTCCCGTCTTTAAGGCCGGTAAAGCCCTGAAGGAAAAGGTGGATAAGTAAAATTTTTGTCCGGAACAGGCCTCTGTTCCGGACAGTTTTTATATCATCATGTTGCTACAAAAACCCTCTGCGTATTTGCAGAGGGTTTTCTTGCATTATTTATTATTCCTTTACCATGCAACCAACGGTCTCAGGAATAATCAGCTTTGCGCCAGTCTTTGAAACCACTTCATCCACAGTGACGCCAGGAGCCGTCTCCAGGAGCACAGGACCTTCTTCCGTGATCTTAATGACAGCCAGCTCGGACACGACATAGTTGATGCAGTGATAACCGGTCAGAGGCATATTGGTCTTCTGCACAATCTTAGGATTGCCCTTTTTATCGCAATGGGTAGTCATAACAATGGTAATTTTGGAGCCAGTCACCAAGTCCATTGCACCGCCCATACCGGCAGCAGTCTTGCCGGGGATCATCCAGTTGGCAAGGTTGCCCTCTGCATCGACCTCATAAGCACCCAACACGGTGGCATCGATGTGGCCGCCGCGGATAAAACCGAAGGAGCGGAAGCTATCAAAGCAGGAACCGCCTACCCGGAGCATGGAAGCTTTGCCGCCCGCATCCACAACATTGGGGTCAGCATGCTCACCCTCCTTGGGTGCGCCGGTAAGACCCACAACGCCATTCTCAGAATCCACCCAAACATCTACACCCTCAGGCAGATAATCCAGGCACTTGGTGGGCATACCAATACCCAAATTGACGACATCGCCGTCTTGGAAGAACCGTGCAGTTCTGTAAGCAATCAAATCTTTTCCAGTCAGTTCCATCTTGAAGTACCTCCTTAAGCCTCAGTCAGGGCGCGGCCCTGCACAACAGCGTCAACAATAAAGCCAGGGGTCATGATCTGATCGGGATCCAACTCGCCGATTTCAACAATTTCCTCTGCCTCAACAATTACATGATCTGCTGCAGTAGCAAACGTTTCGTTGAAGTTACGGGAAGTACGACGATAGACCACGTTGCCCATCTTGTCCGCCTTCCAGGCATGGACAAAGCATACGTCTGCATGGAGAGGAAGCTCCAAAATATAACGCTTCTTCGTGCTGTCAGGAACAATTTCGCCTTCCAGGAACTTAAACTTTCCAGCTTCTTCGTCCCATTCCACCACTTGCTTGCCTTCCATCATGGGCGTGTACAGGCCGGTTGGCGTAAGAACGCCGCCGATGCCGGCGCCGCCTGCACGAACCTTCTCACACAGGGAACCCTGGGGAACGAAAGTCAGGTTAATCTCGCCATCTACAACTTTTTGAACGGTCTCAGAGTTGTTGCCAATGTGAGAGCAGGTGATCTTCTTGATGGTATTGGCACGAACCAACTTGCCGATGCCACGTCCGGGGACACTGGTGTTATTAGAAATTACGCTCAGATCTTTGATTCCTGCAGCGATCAGGCCCTCGATCAGGACTTCAGAAACACCAACGTTGACGAAACCAGGCAGCAATACGCTCATGCCGTCGAAGCAATAGGTCTTAATAGCTTCTTCTACGGTGGTAACTTTAGACTTTGCCATTGGTATCATTCCTTTCAATGTTTTTCGAGTGCAGCGCACCCACACTGTATCACACATTATGATACTGATATTTTTTCGGAATGTCAAGCATTTCACAGCCTGTCTATCAATACTTTCCCATTCCGTAAAAAACAATAGTATATCAGGCGATTTTATCAGATAATAATAAACTGTTTTTTTGCATAATTTCGAAGTTCTTCTCGCACATCCGGATGCGCGATGGAGATAAGCTGTAAAGCCCGTTCTTTCACGCTACGCCCCCGAAGATGCGCAACACCATACTCCGTCACCACATAATCCACATAATTCCGAGGAATCGACACTGCGGCCCCAGGCTTCAGCTGCCCGGAAATCTTTGAAATTCCCTTTTTTGTGATAGCCTGAAACGCCAAAATGCCGCGTCCGCCTTTTGAATGCAACGCACCAAATGCAAAGCAAAACGCTCCTCCGGTACCGGAAAACTGCGTAGGTCCGATGGATTCCGAGCACACCTGGCCCGTAATATCCATCTCAATAATCGTATTGATGGAAACTAAATTATCATTTTTAGAAATCTCTGCCGGATTGACTGCCACGCGGGTGGGGCACAGCCGTACCGCCGGATTGGTGGCCAGAGTATTATATAATTCCAAATCTCCGCCGGCAAAGCAGCCGATGTGGAGACCGCGGTTGTAGTTCTTTCTCTCGCCGGTAATAACACCCTTTCGGATCATCTCCCCCATAATGGAAGTAAACATCTCCGTATGAAGGCCCAGATCCTTTTTGTCCATCAGATGATGTCCAACGGCGTTTGGCATACTTCCAATCCCCAATTGGATTGTGTCGCCATCACGGACCAGTTCCGCCACATTCTCACCGATTTTCTCCTCTATCTCCGTTGTTTCTGCATCCGGTACAACCAAAGGCGGATAGTCCACTTCCATCAGCACAGTCACGTCGCGGATGTTGATCCGAAGCCCACCCTTGACGCGCGGCAGCTGCGGATTGACCTCTAAAATAATGGTATCGCAGGTTTTAATGCAATCGCTTTCCCACATATTGCTAAGGCCTACCTGAAAATAGCCTTTATCGTCCATTGGACTCACAGCCGCCACAAACGTATTACGCGGCCGATGTTCTTCCAGGAAAGAGCCATAATCGCAGATATCCACCGGTATAAAGGAGACATTCCGCTGCCGCTGTCCCTCCATCAGGACACGTCCATACAAAAACGTGGTGAAGCTGATATGCCCATGCATAGCCGGATCTGTCACACACTGAAAATTACCTTCGTGGCCCTTAATGCAGTGGACATCTTTTACATACGGGGCGATTTTGTGTAAGTTTTCCAGAATTGTATTGGGCTGATTTCCGTCCCCAGCAAAGCAGACCCGGGCATAGGAGTGGATGGCCTTCAGACAGTCATCCAAGGTTCCTTTTTTCTGCTGATATAAACGCTCAAACTCTGTCATGAATGGTCCCCCTCACATCAAATATAGAATTGCTCTCTGGCATAACGCCGAAGTTCTTCCCGCACATCTGGATGCGCAATAGCTATGAGCTGCTCTGTACGCTCTTTGACACTGCGTCCTTTCATACGGGCAACACCGTATTCTGTCACAATATAATCTACATAGTTTCTGGGAATGGTAACGTTTGCTCCCGGACTCAGCTGTCCACGAATCTTGCTGATTCCTTTTTTTGTCATCGACGGAAAGCATAATATACTTTTTCCGCCCTTGGAATGAATCGCGCCCAAAGAAAAGCACAGGTTTCCGCTTGATCCGGAAATCTGCCGGGAACCAATGGATTCCGAACAGATCTGCCCTGTAAGGTCCATCTCTATCAACGTATTGATGGCAACCATATTGTTCATGCCGCTGATAACCGCCGGATCACAAACGTAGCTGGCAGGGCGAATCGCTATTTTGGAATTATCTGCCAAAATATCATAAAGCCGCTGCTCTCCCCAGGCTGCCGAAGCCACAGCCAATCCAGGATCGATGTTTTTATGCTCTCCAGTGATAATCCCCTTTTGAATTAAATCTCCTACGCCGGTGTTAAACCACTCTGTATGAAGCCCCAATTCCCGATGATCCATCAGTCTCTCGGCAATTGCATTGGACAGCGTACCAGTGCCCAGCTCCAGGCAGTCGCCGTCAGCTACCAAATCCGCAATATAATCTGCGATCACCGCTTCCACCTTCGTAGGCGGTTCCTCCTTGCATTCCGGCAATGGGTATGTGGCCTCATGAAACGCCGTAACATCGCTGATATGAATGTTTAATCCGCCCTGTATCCGCGGCAGGTTCTTGTTGACTTCTAAAATAATTTTCGTGCAGGTTTCCAGGCACTCTTTCTCCCACATCAGGTTCAGCCCCACCTGGAAATACCCCTGCTCATCCATGGGGCTCACCGCAGCAATAAACGTGTTACACGGCTTATGTTCCGAAATAAACCGCGCATAGTCATGCATATCGCAGACAATATGGCTTGTATTTCCGTGCTTCATCCCCTCGATGAACGCCTCGCCATAGAGCGGAGACCCAGTATTGATATGGCCGTTCATTCCCGGGGCGGTAACAAATTCATAGTCCCCGGACCGAGACTTCACACACTCCACATTTTCAACTCTTGGCGCCACTGTGTGAAACTTCAGCATGAAGGCCACAGGCTGATTGCAGCCCCCTGCAAAGCAGATACGATCGCCGGATTCAATCAAATCCAGGCATTCTTGCAAACTTGTTTTTTTCTGTTGATACAAGCTGTTCATATTTGGCCTCCTTTATCTTTACGGAGAATTAAGCTTCCCCGATTTTTTCAAGTAATTCAAGCATGGTTTTCCGCTCATCTGAAGTCAATGGCTGCATAATTACCTGGTCGGATTCCAGAATTGCGTCATTCAGTTCCTGGGCGAACTCCTCGCCCCGCTCAGTAGCCCGAAGGATATAGCTTCTGGCATCTTTCGGGTCCAAATTCCGTTCTACATAGCCTTCCCGCTCCAAGAACGAAATAATCTTGGAAACCCCGGGATTGGAAAGATAAAGATATTTTTCAATGGCCCGCTGATTGACGGACTCCTTTTTCCCGTACCAGGCAATATAAATTAAACTCATGGCCTGGTACATGTTTACCCCATGTTTTTTCAAAGCCTCACCATGCGCCCAGGTAACGCGCCACTCCATCTTACGGAGCCGGCTGGTGAGGCTATCCGGAGCAGCAGTAGCCAGCATCGTTGTCTCAGACGTTTTATTCACGATGTCCTTCCCTCCGCAAAATATATAATCTGTTATATATCTGAATTATAGCATGATCATTTCCCATCGTCAAGTAAAGCCATGCAGAATATCCCGCGCTTTCGCGCCTGTTTTCCGTACAATTTGACGGATCGCTAAAAATAGGGAGGACGCCGATGCGTCCTCCCTGCTTTCATGATTATTCTGAGACGGCCTCAGAAAATGCCAGAATGACTTTGGCAATTTCGCAGCGACGGGTCATATCCGCCGGGGCAAGCTTGCCGTCCTTACCATCAATGATACCATTCTGAACCGCCCAAGCAAAGGCGTCTTTTGCCCATGTCTCATCTACATCCGGGAATTCATCCAGGGTCTCTGTAACTTCGTCTGTCAGTACGCCAGCGTACGCAGCATAGCGCCGGAACATCGTCACCATCTCCTGACGGGAAACGCTGCGATCCGGCTGGAACGTTCCGTCCTCATACCCCGTTACAATTCCCTGGGACGCTGCCCACATGACAGCATCATAATACCAGGCTTCCTGATTCTGTACATCGGAAAAGCTCTTATCCGTAGTGTATTCAGGATTTCCTTCCATATTGTAGAAAATCTGAGCCAACTGTGCACGGGTTGTCTCTGTCTCAGGAGAGAATTCCTTCTCGCTGATTCCCTGCATAATATCCTGCTCTACCACATAGTCGATGGCTTCATGATACCATGCATCCGGATTCAGATCTGTGAAATCTTTGGATGGGCAGACATCCTCATGCGTTTGAACAGTTACCGTACACGTTGCTGTCTTGGATCCATCTTCTGTGGTCACGGTAATCGTTGCGGTACCAGCCGACACCGCAGTAATCGTTCCGTTCTCATCCACCTTCGCCACCTCAGGCTTATCCGAGGACCAGGACACATTCTGATTCAAAGCGTTTTCCGGAACAATTTGCGCCGTCAACGTCGCTGTTTCATCTACAATCATCGTTAATTCTGTCTGGTTCAAGGTTACGCCCGTAACCAAAACAGGTTTCCAAATTTCATACAGCGTAAGGTTCTCCGTGACCGTTGTGCTCATATCCCAGGTCTTCCATGATCCGTCAGAATAATATTGCCAGCCGGTACGCTCATAACCGGGAATCTCTGCTGCAGCCGGAACTTTATCTTCCGGAATTGCTATTCCCTTCAAAATATAAACGTTTTTGGTCTGCCAGGCGGTATCCTCTCTGGACGTCACCTGATTGAATGAAATCCGAACGGTCTTCGCCCACTTCAGATACTGCCCGTCCTGAACCAATGTTGAAGAGGAGCCCTCCTGACTGGTGAACGCTGCTGCATTTGGCTCAACCCCGTCCGCAAACGCAACAACCACACGGCCCTCTCTTCCATAGACGTCCTGGACTAAAACAGGATTTGTCGGTGTAAATTCACCTGTAACCTGAATATATGGACCGCCATCATACCAATCGTTCAAGAGGACAAGGCCAGAGATCGTAGGAGATCCGCTTAACTCCAATTTCACAGCTTTGTCTGTATCGGGATTTTCTTCATAAAGATCAGCAATGGCGATTGCGCTTTCTGTTTCATATTTACCACCTAAATTAAACACATTCCCAGCAATGGTACCGCCGCGGATTACAACAGATGTGTTATCTTCAGGCGTCATTTGTTCCGCATAAATACCGCCGCCCTGTCCTGCCTCAGTACCGTTGTCAATCACAGAGCCGCTGATCATGGTGAAGGACGTCTCGATTCCACTATAACCTTCTATGTATATGGCGCCGCCCCGTTCTCCAGAAATATTGTTCTGAATCACAGTTCCGTCCAGAGTCACTCTACTTGCAAAACAGCTAATCGCACCGCCGCTCAGTACAGCATAGTTGTCGGATATTTCACCGCCGGTCAGGTTGGCATCACTGTTTTGAAGATACATTCCGCCGCCGCATCCCAGGGCAGAATATGCAAGCGCCTGGTTGTTGGATATTTTACCGCCGGTCATATTGACGGTGCTGTTATAAGCTTCAATTGCAGTTCCGTAGTTATTGACCAGATTCGTACCTTCGCCAATCTCCAGCGTTGCACCGCCAGATACCTGTATCATACCGCCCTGCACGCCTTTTACTTGGCCGCCATCCACAGTCACGTTGGTGAGCGTCAGCTTTTTATCCGAACCGCTCAGCAGGAAAAGCTTTCCCGTAAAATCTTCTCCACGCCTGAAGGTTACGCCGTTTAACGCTGTCTCACCGGAAATGGTAACCATACCGGTAATATAAATGACGCAGTTTTCCTGGTCTTTCGCCAACTCCAGCGCCTTGTCCAGGGTTTTCACTGCATTCTCGGCTGTGGTTCCGTCTGCTTCGTCATTGCCGCTTGTTCCATTCAAATAGACCGCGGTTTCTGGTATGTCACCCTCATCCGCCGCAAAGGCAGCAGGAATCATAGCCAGCACCATGCACAGAACAAGCACAACAGCCAACATTCGCTTCTTCATGTAGAATCCTCCTTTTTTCTGGTTCTCTGGCGCCGCTTTCCGCCGCTTGAGATTTGACAGAAACCATCTTGTTTTCCCAAGGGAAAACAAGGCTAGGGCGCCCTAGTGAAGCTTCTTCCATTATACTTCGAATTTAAAATTTGTACAATACCTTTTTCTGTTTTTTAACCCTGATCGCAAAACCTTTTTCGGTATTTTCACCGGAAAAGGCACCAGCTTTTTCGGAAGAATAGTTGACGTTTCCCGGATTGTGCCGTATAATATTTTCGGCGAATCTGTAAAATTGCTTAATTTTGGGCAAATCTATATGGAGGTTATTTACATGAAAGAACTGTACGTTGTAAATTGCTGCAGAACTGCAATTGGCAAGTTCCAGGGCAGCCTGTCCAATACCTCTGCCGGCGATTTGGGCGGCATCGTCATCAAAGAGGCTCTGAAGAGAGCCGGCGTTGCTCCCGAAACGGTAGACGAGGTTATGTTCGGCTGCGCTATTACTGGCGCTCAGGGCCAGAACCCTGCTCGTCAGGCAGCAATCAAAGGCGGCGTGCCCGCTTCCGTTCCCGTTTATAACATCGGTATGGTCTGCGGCTCCGGCCTCAAGAGCATCATCGAAGCTGCCCGCGCCATCAAGGCCGGCGACGCCGACATTGTGGTCTGCGGCGGCACCGAAAACATGACTATGGCTCCGTATGCCATGCCTGCGGCCCGCGGCGGTGCCCGTATGTTCGACACCACAATGGTTGATACCATGGTGAAGGACGGCCTGTGGGATGCATTCAACAACTATCACATGGGCACTACTGCTGAAAACATCTGCGATCTGTGGGGCATTACCCGTCAGGAGCTGGACGAGTTTGCCGCTTCCTCTCAGCAAAAGTGCGAAGCTGCTCAGGCTGCCGGCAAATTCGATGACGAGATCGTTCCTGTCATGGTGAAGCAGAAAAAGCAGATGGTCGAGTTTAAAGTGGACGAGTTCCCCCGTCATGGCACCACCGTGGAAAGCCTCAGCAAGCTGAAGGGCGCTTTCCCTGTTGGTCCTGAGTCTGCTGCAATCCAGGAGCAGGGCAAGAAAATTGCCGCCGGCGATAAGAACGCAGAAGGCCCCATCACCCTGACCTTTGACGCCACCGAAATTAAGGGTCCCGCCGCTGACGCAGGCACGCAGCGTGTCACTGCAGGCAATGCTTCCGGCATCAATGACGGTGCTGCTGCACTGGTGCTCGCTTCCGGCGAAGCTGTTAAGAAATACGGTCTGAAGCCCATGGCAAAACTGGTGTCCTATGGACAGGGCGGCGTTGATCCCAAGATCATGGGAACTGGTCCCGTTCCCGCTTCTCGGAACGCTCTGGCTGCCGCCGGCCTGACCATTGACGACATGGATCTGATCGAGGCTAACGAAGCCTTCGCCGCACAGTCCATTGCAGTGGCTCGTGAGCTGCACTTTGATATGAGCAAAGT
Organism: uncultured Eubacteriales bacterium; assembly: GCA_902475435.1. GTDB lineage: Bacteria > Bacillota > Clostridia > Oscillospirales > Oscillospiraceae > HGM13006. Next base: position 29,483 of record CABRZL010000001.1, read on the forward strand.
CAACGTCAACGGCGGTGCTTTGGCCCTTGGCCATCCTGTTGGCTGCTCCGGCGCACGCATCGTAGTGACTCTGCTGCACGAAATGCTCAAACGTCCCGAGGCTAAAAAGGGTCTGGCTACTCTTTGCATCGGCGGCGGCATGGGTGTTGCTGCTGTATTTGAGAAGTGCTAAAATGACTTCCTCAGGGAGGCGGGGCATCCCGCCTCCCTTTCCGTTTTTTAACAGTCAGCATACTAAAATTATTTTTTACTGTTTCCGGCAGATTTCAAAATGTTGCTAGCAAGAGGTGATTATCATGCCCAAAATTATAACTGCCCGGGAAGCTGCGGCGCTGATTCCCTCCCACTCCACAGTGATGTTCAGCGGTTTTATCGGGTGCGGCGCAGCCCATCAGATCATCCGGGCCATAGACGAAACTGATGTGGAGGACATCATCGGCGTCTTCGACGACGGCTCTCTTCTCCGGGGGCCAGACGGTTCCGAATATTATGCCTGGGCTCGGCTGATCCACTCAGGTAAGATCAGAAAATACATCGGTTCCCACGTAGGTTCCAATCCTGAGGCCAGCGATAAGTGGGCGCGGGGTGACCTGGAGCTGGAATTGGTACCACAGGGTTCCCTGGCCGAGATGATTCGGGCCGGCGGCATGGGTATCCCCGGAATCCTCACGCCTGCGGGCATTGGCACGATGGTGGAAGAGAGTCCATGGGTAGACCGAAAGCTCACAATAGACGGAAAAGAATACCTCCTAATGAAACCGATCCGGGCGGACTTTGCTGTCATTTCCGGTTACTACGTGGACACCAAGGGAAACATCTGGTACAAAGGCACCACCCGGAATTTCGCGCCTCTGATGGCAATGGCCGCAGATACTGTCATTGTAGAAGCAGAACATCTGGTGCAGCCTGGAGAGATTGCCCCGGAAAATGTGGTAACACCGGGTATTCTGGTGGATTACATTGTTGTAAAGGAGGAGCCATCCCATGGATAAGGAAAGAGCCAAAGACATCATTGCCTACCGCTGCGCCCAGGAGCTGAAGGACGGCTATGTCGTCAATCTAGGCATTGGCATCCCCACACGCTGCGCCCGTTTTTTTCCCAAGGATGTTGACATCACGCTTCATGCTGAACTGGGACTGGTGGGGCAAGGCCCGGCTCCTTCTCCTGAAACAGCTGATCCTCTGCATATCGTGGACGCCTCCGGCAGTCCTGCCTCCATTATTCCAGGGGGCGTAATCGTAGATTCTGCTACCAACTTCGGCCTGATTCGCGGCGGTCATGTGGACGCCTGTGTATTAGGCGCTTTAGAAGCAGACGCAGAAGGTAACTTTGGCAATTGGTTGATCCCCGGCAAAAAGATTACCGGTATGGGCGGCGCCATGGATCTGGTGAACGGTGCAAAAACAGTGATCCTAGCCATGATCCACACCCAGGGTGGCAAGCCCAAAATTGTGAAACGCTGTACCCTCCCCTTGACTGGTTACCATGTCGTAGATATGATTGTCACGGAAATGGCCGTCCTGTTGGTGACCCCCGAAGGACTGATGCTGACAGAATACAATCCTGAACTGGGCGACCGGGATACGGCAGTGACGGATATTCAGGCTGCCACCGAGGCGCCTCTGATCCTCTCTCCCGATTTGAAGCCTATGCCCCTGCCCTGAGCAAAATTAAACTTTTTGCATCAGTTTCTGAAAAACAGTTGTAATACGAACGGAGCATAGAGTATAATAAGTGCGCTGCTTTTACAGCGCACTTATTTTCTGCAAAAAGAAAGCCTCAGTCACATGCGATGTAGCCAGGACATTCCTGACGTGCATGGCCTATACGTGAAAATGAATTCTGAATACAGATTCCTTCACAATAAATTGGCTGGTTATTTCCTTTTCCGGCGTTCCTGTGAAAAAAGGAATCTTTATCGTCAGCTTGGCAAAGGAGTTTTTTCTATGACCCAAACAAAGACTCCGCTGGATTTAACCACCTGTAATATCACCAGCGGTCTGATTCGCTTTTCTCTGCCCTTTCTGGCCTCCAGCATTCTGCAAACCCTTTATAGCACAGTGGATACCATCATTGTAGGACAGTTTGTAGGATCGGCGGGGCTGGCAGCGGTAAATAACGTATCATATATATGCAATGCCGCCAGCAACATTGGGCTGGGGGCCAGTGCCGGTTCTGCTGTGTTGATTGCCCAGTACTGTGGTGCTAAAAACGAAGCCGGAATTCATCGCACTGTGGGTACCGCCCTGACCATCAGCGGAATTATGGCCATCATTATCTCTATCATCGTGTGCTGTTTTATCAATCCAATTCTCGACCTGGTAAACATCCCTGTTGAAGCACGCCAGGAGGCTTATCACTACTTAATGATTCGGGCATCCTGTTTCCTGATTTCTTTCCTTTACAGTTGCATTACATCCTTTTTGCGGGGAATGGGAGATTCAAAACGTCCCCTGTACTTCTCTGCAGTTGCCTCGGTTGCTAATGTGTTTTTGGATCTATTCTTTGTTGCAGTGATTCCCTGGGGCGCCGGCGGAGCCGCTTTGGCCACGGAAATCTCCGAAGCTTTTGCACTAATCTGGGCCTTTTTGTATCTTCGAAAACACCAGCCCGGTATGCTGACGTTAAAGCCTCAACAGTATAAAATCCACAAGCCCACCGCCAAACTGGTACTTAAAATAGGCATCCCATCCTCTTTTCAGTACTTATTTATTGACCTCTCCTTTGTGTTCGTCAATTCCATCATCAACAGTTACGGCGTGATTGCCGCCTCAGCCGTAGCCGTCGGCAGCAAGGTGGTCAATCTCAGCCAGACGGGAATCTCCGCTTTGTCAACCGGCGTAGGTACCATGGCAGGGCAAAATATTGGCGCCGGAAAGCCGGATCGTGCCGGCAATGTGATCCGCGTAGGTATCCGCTGCGCGCTGGTGGTGGCCGTAGTCATGTTCTGCATTATCCAGGCGTTCCCTGGTCCTTTGGTACGTCTCTTCAATCGGGACCCAACCGCATTAGAAGAATCAATTCGCTGCCTCCGTTATCTCTCCCTGATGGCATTCCCTTCCGCCTTTTTCTTCATCTATGTTGCAATCTCCACCGCTGTCGGATTTACCACTTTTTCTATGTTCTGCCATATTCTTGACGGTGTCGTAGTTCGCGTGGCACTGAGTTTACTGTTGACACAAGTATTTGGTCTGGGCCTTGTCGGCGTATACCTTGGAATGGGCTTGGCGCCTACTTTGTCCGCTGTCATTGCCGGTATTTATTTCTATAGCGGAAAATGGAAAAATCGCAAGCTTTTAGAGTCGAAAGAGTTGTTGTCTTAACATATTTATATATACATTAAGATTATATTGAAACACCATTTCATATATAGAGATCTTGTTTCTGCTTACTATATTGTAACACAAAAATTGTTTCTTCATATATGAGGAAACAATTTTTGCATTTCGTAAAATTTTTATTGACAAATCCGCTCTTCATGGTATAATAATCAAGCTGTTTGTGCTGCTATAGCTCAGTCGGTAGAGCGCATCCTTGGTAAGGATGAGGTCGCCAGTTCAAATCTGGCTAGCAGCTCCAAAAGGTTCCCGGTTTTAACGAAAGAGGTTAAAACCGGGAACCTTTTTTGTTTGGAAGTTTAAACTTTTCTACAAAGTGACAAACTATAACAATCCAACATCCAATATATTATTTATAAATGTAGTAAACTCATTCATAGCATTGTTTGCTTCCGGATAATGCTGATAGTCCATCGCAAACGTATGCGGCATTCCTTTGCCAATATGCAGGAGGACTTCATTGTCAGCCTTTGCTGCGGCTGTAACAAGCCGAACTGTACCGGCAACAAGACTTTCTGCACCGCCCGCCTGAATAAACATAGGTGGAAAGCCAGAAAAATCTCCATAAATTGGGGAAATCCGCGGATCCTTCAAATCCCCATCGGGCGCATAGGCTTTCCGCACGCCTTCGCTGCATTCCGTGAACATATCCGTTTTATAGGTTTCCCGTTCCCCATAGCTGATATCGTCCACCGGCGACGAACACCAGATCGCAGCGGGAAGCGGTAGATTCTCCATTTTCAGAGCATGAACCAAACCAAGGGTCAAACTGGCACCAGCCGATTCACCTCCTACAACAATGCGGTCGTATCCCATATTCAATAGCCCTTGATAAAATTCTAAACAATCCGTAATTGCCGCCGGAAAGGGATGATACGGGGCTAACCGATATTCAACAGCATATCCCTCCAGTCCGGTCTTCTCCAGGAAATAAGCCAAAAATTCGCCGCTTGTCATGGCACTGCCAATCGTAAACCCTCCGCCATGAATATACAGATGTGCACAGCCCGCTCGAACATCCCCGCGCGTAACATGCAGTCCGGGCACACCGTTCACTTCTGTCTTCCCTCCAAAAAAGTCAGAGGGAATGACGGGTTCCGGCGACGTGTAATCCGGCGGCAATATTGGAACACCCAGGGAAGCAAATTCCGGCGGGATATTTTCCTGTATCGGACCACCCGGAAGATCTCCTATAGGTGGCATTGTGGGAATCTGGCTCTGAAAATCAAGAAATTCTTTACTGGGCATAGGTTATTCGCTCCTTTTCTGATTTTTGGCGTTTTAATCTTTTGCTCGTTTGCACAACCGGTTTCATCGTCGATACTATTTATACACATAAATTATACTTCTTCTAATTTTAGCACTCTTTGTGGATGAGTGCTAAAATTAACAAACGGTTCATAGATTCATAAAAAATTGTTTAAAACATAGGGGTAAGATATAGACAAATAGAAAAAGGAATATGAAACCTAAGAAGTTAGGTAATTGGATGATCATATTCCATATTTAATTTTAGGAGGAAAAAGTTATGTTTGAAATGATGCCTTTTGCAAGATCTATGATGGACCCGTTTTATGATATTGACAAGATGACCCGGAACTTCTTTGGAGATTCTCCAATCCGTGCCTTCAGCACTGATATTCAAGACAATGGTAATAGCTATACCCTGGAAGCTGAACTGCCCGGTTTCAACAAAGAGGACATCGCCATTGATATTGACGGAGATCAGCTCACCATTCAGGCCCAGCACAAAGCTGAGAATGACCAGAAGGATGATCGCGGTAATTACTTGCGTCGCGAGCGCTATTATGGCTCCTACAGCCGCAGCTTTGATATTTCACAAATTGCAGCGGATCAAATCTCTGCAAGCTATGAAAACGGCGTACTGAAGCTAACGCTTCCAAAGAAGGCGGCAGAAATTCCCACCGCACGTCGTCTGGAAATTCGGTAATCTCGTATCCTTCCACAGAGTTTCTCTCTGTGGAAGGATTTTTTTGAGAAGAAAGGAGACGTTGAAAGCCAACGTCTCCTTTTAAAAGCAACTTAGATATTGCTGGCTACCATAAAGGCAGAGAAATTCGCATAGCGCATATTACCTTTGAGGAACTCATCCGGCTTATTTAAAAGCTGCTGACTCTGCATGCCATGAGCTCTTGTAATCTGAGCGTCTCCCACCACATAAAATTCAGGTGCAGTTCCAAAGAAGGTTTCTGCTTCCTGAACACAGGGCCTTACGCCACCGTTTACCACTACGGAATCGAATGGGATTTCCATCGTTTTTCCATCCTTCTCGTATACGGCCCGGCCATCTGTGACGGAGAGGATCTGTGCATGATCAATTTCATGAATCCCCTGGTACTTCTCTTTGAGATAGCGAAGCGTCTGAGGCGCATCATGGCCACCAATGTTGTTTCCCATGACGCTTCGAGTAATCACGGTAACCTCATGCCCGGAATCATAGAGATACATAGCGCACTCCATTGCAGACATGGCGCCGCCTACTACTACCACACGATGGCCCAACTCGGCCTCGTGGCCAAATACTTCGATTGGATGCTTTGCCTCTGCTCCGCCGGGAATATCCAGCCGAACCGGCACAGCGCCAGTGGCAGCAATCACTGCATTAAAATTGCCCGCTTCAATCATTTCCGGTGTGGCTTCGGTATTGAGCATAAATGTCACACCAAGCTTTTTACATTGCTGAATTTCCCATTCCTTGAATCGCTGAATGCCCCATTTCCCATAGACGTAATCTGCATGATTGGCCTGACCGCCCAGAATGCCGCTCTTTTCAAATAAGGTCACATGGTGTCCCCGCTGAGCGCAGACCATAGCTGCACGCATTCCCGCCGGTCCTCCTCCAATTATTGCCACTGTCTTTCCACCTTTAGAAGGCTTAAACATATCGTCATAAACATTTTCCAGCCCAAAAATGGGATTGACTGCACAGATGGCACTATGGCAACAGTCACAACGAAGGCAAGGCGTAATATCCTCCGGTCTTTCCTCCAGGATTTTCTCTAAGTAGTCCGGATCACAGTTAAACGTCCGGGCCATAAACACCATGTCACATTGCCCATCCTCAATTGCCTTCTCAATGACATCCGGGTCCTGGAATCCGCATGCTGCGCCCACAACGGCTGTAATGCCTGCATCCTTCAGTTTCTTTGTATACTCCAACGCAGGCGGCGCATCTTCTGGGAAAATATAAGTACTGGGGTGCTCCCCACAGCTTCTGGGAGGCCGGACATGGTAAATATCCACATATTCGTCCCAAAGCTTCATCATTTCAATCCACTCCGGATCAAAATCAGCTTGCACCTGCATAGAAATCAGGAAATGCGGTCCGCAGAGTTCCCGAATTTTCTGAAGCATCTCTGAGGTAGCACGGCAACGATTCTCCAGGCTTCCGCCATATTGGTCTATGCGGGTATTGTTTTTCCCAACGTCACCGATGGCAGTGACCTCTACCACATCAAATCCCAATCCTCGATATTCCAGCGCATCATTGGCAATATCCTCAACCCACTCCTGAATCTCTTCCACGGTAGCCATATGTTTGGGACCTCCACCGCCGGGCGCCCCCATACCGCCCATACCGCGGGATGACATGCCCGGACGACCCTCTGTACCGATTTTGTGCTTTTTGGGCCCGCTGTCGCCCATACCTGGAGGTCCACCCGGCCCACCAGGGCCAAAGGGGCCAAATCCCATACCCGGTTTTGGTTCTGAAAAGCTCAGACCGTCAGGTATACGCCGGTGAGACTGCATCATGCACAAGCTTCCATGGGCATGGACCCGGTCAATCATACGGATCACATAGTTGTGGACAAACGCATTATTCATGGGAAACAGCGCTGCATCGCCCCATAGATTTCGGTCCATTTCCGTCAGCGTTGCCGACGGCATCGTGATGACAGAAGCGCCGTTTTTCGCCGCATCTTCAACAAAGCGTATGGTTCCCTCCGCCGGATAATTTTCCGGTCCCTGCTGTTCCTGAGAATTACACTTAGACATTCCAAGCCGGGTACGAATAACAACATTCCTGATCCGGATGGGTGTCAGCAGCTTTTTATACCTGTGGTTCATAAATAGCCTCCTTATCTCCTGAGATCTGTACAAAGCTATTTTATCAAGAATTCGCAACATTTACAACCGCAGGATGACGCGCCGCTGTTCAGTTTATCCCTTATAGGAGTATTTTTATGTAGTTTTGTCAGCTCTTCCTGTTGAAAATGAAAAAGGAAGGGACGTTGCAATGTCCCTTCCTTTTTTACCTAAAATTAAAGTGCCTTTTTCGCAGTTTCCACCAGGGAAGCAAATGCAACTGCATCATTGACTGCCAGCTCAGAGAGCATTTTGCGGTTCATGTCAATGCCAGCCTTTTTGAGACCGTTCATAAACCGGGAATAATTGATGCCGTATGGCTTTACAGCTGCAGAAATTCTGGTAATCCAGAGCTTCCGGAAGTCGCGCTTTTTTGCCCGGCGATCGCGGAATGCATAGTTACCGGACTTCATAACGGCCTCTTTGGCCATCTTAAAATGCTTGGATTTGCTGCCCCAGTAGCCCTTCGCGAGCTTCAGGGTCTTATTGCGTCTCTTGCGCGTCATCATTGCGCCTTTTACTCTAGCCATTTATGTTATCCTCCTTGAAGTATCGACCGAATTATTTCTTATTTGTAGGGAATCAGTTCTTTGATCGCCGCAACATTGGTCTTGTCGGCATAGCCGCCATGACGCAGACGACGGGTCCGCTTGGTTTCCTTCTTGGTGAGGATGTGGCTTTTGTAAGCACAAGCCTTCTTGACTTTTCCAGTCTTCGTCAGCTTAAATCTCTTTTTTGCACCAGAGTGCGTCTTGATCTTATTCGCCATAATGGTGTGACTCCTTCCGTATGATAAAAGGTATTACTTACTCGCTTTGGGACCAAGGAACATGGACATATGACGTCCATCCAGTTTCGCATCCTTATCCACATTGGCGATATCTTTACACATCTCGCCAAACCGAACCAAAAGCGTCTTTCCAATCTCGGTATGGGCCATCTCACGGCCTCGAAACCGAACCGTCACCTTGACACGATTACCGTCTTTCAAGAACTTCTGTGCATTCTTGACCTTGACATTAAAATCATTGGTATCGATACCGGGAGACATGCGGACTTCTTTGATTTCTGTCACATGCTGGTTCTTCTTTGCCTCTTTTTCCTTTTTGGTCTGTTCAAAGCGGAACTTCCCGTAATCCATAATCTTGCACACCGGAGGGGTGGCATTGGGCGCAATCTTGACCAGATCAAGGCCAAGATCATATGCCTTGCTCAGGGCGTCACGGGGTGACATAATGCCAAGCTGTTCGCCGGTAGAACCAACGACGCGGACTTCCTTATCTCTGATGTCCTCATTGAGCTGATGGTCTTGTTTGCTGATATGAAACACCTCCAATAATAAACGCGGATGCCGCAGAGGCACCCGCAATAAAGACGCAAATCAACAACGATCACGCTATCAAACCGCTTCGCTTTCGCCTGCGGTGAGGGCGGGGCCGCCGCTCCTACTTCCTTTTCTAGAGGATTATAGCATGTTTCTGATATTGTGTCAAGAAAAAGTTCAATTTTTTTGGAAGAGAATAGCATCCCGGGGGAAACTCTGTTTCCTGACTTCTCTATACTTCTGGCTAACGGTTCAGGAACCAAACCGCAGCATTGAGATAGCCGGCAAAGGTCACCCACAAGAGATAGGGAATCTGTAGCCTGGCGGCAGTCTTGTCCACCTTCCGGAAGGTCAGAATCATCCACAGAATCAAGATCCACAGAAGGCACAGCCAAATCAAAGCAAAACCATATGCCTGCATTTGAAAAAAGATCGGACCCCAGAAGAAGTTCACCAATAATTGCACAAAATAAATCTTCAAGCCGCAGCTGCGTGCTTTTGACGGATCGGAAAGGTCAATCCGTGCCGCCCCAACTCCCATCAGCACAAAAAGGATGGTCCATACAATCGGAAATACAAATCCGGGCGGTGAAAACGGCGGTCGGATTGCCGCATAGTCTTTCATAGCCCCCGAGGTCAGCCAACCGGACAGCGCGCCAATAGCTTCTGTTAAAAAAATCCAAAAAGCATACGTCTTCCATGGTTTCTGTTTCATATGTTATCACCCAAAGATACCATATGCCAAAGGACCGTACTTTTATGCACTGTTCTGTTATTTTTTCAAATATTCCTCCACCATTTGAAGCTGCTCCGGCGTGTTGACGCCGATAATCTGCATCCCCAAGTCTACACTGCAAAGGCCTATCTCTCCGCCCCGTTTTCGCATTAGCTCCGGTACGTCCGTCAGGTAATACTCACATTGGGCATTGTCATTGGTCAAGAGCTCCAGGCAGGCCAGCAGTTCTTTGCAGTCAAACGCATAAACCCCGGCATTGAGCTCCCGAATTTTTTTCTGCTCCGGGGTACAATCTGAGTCCTCCAACACCCGAAGGAAATGTCCTGCTTCGTCTCGCAGAATCCGGCCATAGGGCAAATCCAGATCGCTGGTGCCTGTCAGGAAGGTACATGGGCAACCGTTTTTCTCGTGCTCTCTCAGCAGCGCCTGATAGGTCTCCTTCTGCAAAAGCGGCATATCTCCGCAGCAGACCAGCACAGTTCCGTCAAAGTTTTTGAGATATTCTTGCGCGCACTGGACCGCATGTCCCGTACCATTTTGCGGTTCCTGAACGGCATAGGAATATCCCGGAAATCGCTCCATCACCTGTTCCCGCATATATCCAACCACAAGAATAATATCCTTCTTTTCCAGGAACGACAGGGCCTCTAAAACATAATGGAGCAGCGGCATTCCATTGGCCTCCCGCAGCACTTTGGGCAAATGATAAGCTTCCGAATGCAGACGGGTTCCCTTGCCCGCCGCTAATACAACGGCTTTTACCTGTTTCATAACTCAATCCTCCAATCCGGATAAAATCGCAATTCCAGCACTGGCGCCAATACGGCTGGCGCCGGCCGCAAGCATTTCCATTGCCTCTAAGCTACTATGAATTCCGCCGCTGGCTTTCACCAGCAGTCCGCCGGCGGACTGCTTCATCAGTGCCACATCTTCCGCCTTTGCGCCTCCGGAGGAAAAACCGGTAGAGGTTTTGACATAGTCTGCCCCGGCATGTTTTGCTGCCTTACAGGCATGAACAATCTCCTCCCTTGTCAGCAAACAGGTTTCCAGAATTACCTTGAGCACCTGTTTCCGGCAGACCCCTCGAACCGCGCGAATATCCGCCTCTACGGCATCCCACTCTCCATCCTTGGCCCGCCCAATATCCATGACCATGTCAATCTCATCTGCTCCCAGATCTGCCATTGCCTTTGCCTCGGCAACTTTCGCAACAGAACAGCCCAGCGGGAATCCCACCACCACGCAGAGTTTGACCGCCGATCCAGCAAGATATTGTCTGGCCAAGGCCGCCCGGCCAGAATTCACGCACACAGACCAAAAATGATATTTCTTCGCCTCTGTACAGAGAGCCTCAATCTGCGCCGCGGTGGCATCCGGTTTCAGCAGGGTATGGTCAATCTTTTGTGCAAGTTCCAGTTTTGTCATGACTGTATCTCCTCTCACCTCTGGGGGATTCGGAAAAAACGCATTCCATTTTCCATCGTAATGGCAGCTACTTCCTCTACGCTCATCCCCTTAATCTCAGCAATCTTTTCCGCCACCTTGGGAACATAGCCGGAGTGGTTGCGTTTGCCCCGATAAGGTACCGGGGCCAAATATGGTGCGTCCGTTTCGATCATAATGCGGTCCATAGGCACCGCGGCCACAGCTTCTAACGCCCGTCTGGCGTTTTTAAAGGTAACAACACCAGTAAAACTCACATACCAGCCCAGCCGAACCAGCTCCATGGCCATTTCCGCACTACCGGAAAAGCAGTGGAACACACCCGGCACTTTGCCCGCCCAACGCCGAACAATCTCCATTCCATCCCCATGGGCTTCCCGTTCATGAACCACTACGGGTTTTCCCAGCTCGTCGGCCAGCGCCATCTGCTGTTCAAACCAATACTGCTGAACTTTGCGAGGCACATTATCATAATGATAATCCAGACCAATTTCTCCAATGGCCACTACTTTTTCTCCGGTCGCCATCTGCCGATAGCGTTCCAAATCTGCCTCTGTCATATCCCCTGTGTTGCCGGGCCATGTGCCCACCACTGCATATATATAGGGATGCGTCTCCGCCAGCTTTACCGAAGCCAGAGATGACGGCACATCACAGCCAATATTGTTGATCAGAGAAATACCCTGCCGGTGAATCGTTTCCAGCAGCTCCTCCCGATCCTGGTCAAAAGCCCTGTCGTCAAAGTGGGCATGGGTGTCGTAAAACATCACTGATTCTCCTTTTCCCGAAGTTCCAGATATATCATCAGCACCGCCAAATCTGCCGGGCTGACTCCGGAGACTCGGGACGCCTGCCCAATATTCAGGGGCCGAATAGCGTTCAATTTCTGTCGAGCCTCCAGCCGAAGTCCCGTGATTTTCGTATAATCCATATCGGGAGGCAGCCTCCGGTTTTCTTCCTTTTGAAACTGTTCCACCTGCTTCAGCTGCCGTTGAATATATCCCGCATACTTTACCTGAATTTCCACTTCCTCCTGAATATCAGGCGGCAAATCCGGCCGTGTGGGATCATAAGCCCGCAAATTTTCATATTTCACCTGGGGCCGCCGGAGCAGATCCCCCATCCGCGCCGATCCCTTCACCGGCGCTGTTCCGACAGAGGTAAGATAAGCGTTGAGTTCCGGGCTTTCCGGTACACCGGATGTCTCCAGTCGACGTATTTCCTGTTGCACCTTTTGATATTTCTCCTGTACGGCGGCATAGCGCGCGTCTGAAACCAGTCCAACCCGGTGGCCTATCCCAGCCAAACGTTCATCGGCATTGTCCTGCCGCAGCATCAGCCGGTACTCTGTTCGGCTGGTCATCATCCGATAGGGTTCATTCGTTCCTTTCGTCACCAGATCGTCTATGAGCGTACCAATATAGGCGTCGCTGCGGCGGAGCACCATGGGTTCCCGCCCCTGCAACTTCAGCGCCGCATTGATTCCAGCCACCAGCCCCTGAGCCGCAGCCTCTTCATAACCCGATGAACCGTTAAACTGTCCAGCCCCATAGAGCCCCGAAATGTTTTTGCACTCCAATGTTGGGAACAACTCTGTGGGATCAATGCAGTCATACTCAATGGCATACGCCGGCCGCATCATTTCTGCATGCTGTAAACCCGGAACAGTACGCATCATTCGAATCTGCACATCTTCAGGCAGAGAGGAGGAAAACCCCTGAATATACATCTCATCCGTATGGAGGCCGCAGGGCTCAATAAACAACTGATGCCGCGGTTTATCTGGAAACCGGACAATCTTATCTTCAATGGAAGGGCAATAACGCGGCCCAACTCCCTCAATTACGCCAGAGAACAGAGGACTCCGATCCAGATTTTCCCGGATTACCTGATGCGTTTCTGCATTTGTATAGGTGAGATAGCACACCGCACGGTTTTTGGGGACTTCCGCAGTGGTAAAGCTAAACGGCACTGGTATTTCATCGCCTGGCTGCAACTCCATCTGCGAAAAATCAATGCTTCGCCGGTTTACCCGGGGCGGAGTTCCGGTCTTAAATCGGCGGAGATTCAGACCCATATCCCGCAGACAGTCCGACAGCCCCAATGCTGCATGCATCCCATCGGGACCGGACTCATAGACGCACTCTCCAGTAATGACGCGGCTGGAAAGGTAGGTTCCAGAACAGACAATCGCTGCGCGAACCGGATAGACCGCCCCGAGCTGTGTTTTCACTGCGCAAACCTTTCCATCTTCTGTTCGTATTTCCGTAATCATGGCCTGTTTGAGTTCCAGATTTTCCTGCTGTTCCAAAACATGCTTCATGATTTCCTGGTATTTTCTTCGATCTGCCTGGGCGCGCAGGGAGTGTACTGCGGGTCCTTTCCCCCGGTTCAGCATTCGAAATTGAATGCATGCCTGATCCGCAGCCTTAGCCATTTCTCCCCCCAGCGCGTCAATTTCTCGAACCAAATGCCCCTTGCCGGTACCTCCAATGGCGGGATTACAGGGCATATTGCCCACCGCATCCAGATTAATGGTAAACACCACCGTACGAAGGCCCAGCCTGGCTGCCGCCAACCCGGCCTCGATGCCCGCATGTCCCGCGCCAATCACCGCGATATCATAGCCCTCAGCCAAATACTCCATATGTTTCACCTGAATCTCATAAATCATACTATCTGCTATTGTACCATGTTTTCTGATTCATTGCTACCGTTTTTCTCTTTTTTCTCGGATCTCTTTCCTGCAAACATCTTGTGTTTTATATAAAACTATGATAGAATAAATGATTGTGATTGAATTTATTGAGCGGATGAAACTATTCTGAAGGGAGTTACCTGTTTTGGTAAACGAAAAAATCAGGAATGTGGCGATTATCGCCCATGTTGACCATGGCAAAACCACTCTGGTGGACCAGATGCTCAAACAGAGCGGCATTTATCGGGAAAACCAGGAAGTGGTGGAACGCGTCATGGACTCGAACGATCTGGAGCGGGAACGCGGCATTACCATCCTGGCAAAAAACACCGCCGTCACTTACGGCGATACAAAAATCAACATTGTAGACACCCCAGGTCATGCGGACTTTGGTGGCGAAGTAGAACGCGTCCTCAAGATGGTCAACGGCGTCATTCTTTTGGTAGACGCCGCAGAAGGTCCTATGCCGCAAACCAGGTTTGTGCTGAGCAAAGCGCTGGAATTGGGTCATCGGGTCATCGTTGTGGTCAACAAAATTGACCGTCCCGATCAACGTGTCCTGGAAGTTGTGGATGAAGTCCTGGAATTGCTGATCGATTTAGACGCCACCGACGATCAGTTGGAAAGCCCTATGCTCTTCTGTTCCGGCCGGCAGGGCACAGCTTCCTATTCCCCAGATGTTCCCGGCACAGACCTAAAGCCCTTATTTGACACCATTCTGAACTATATTCCCGCACCTGAAGCAGATGTGGATCAACCGTTCCAGATGCTGGTATCTTCCATTGATTACAGTGACTTTGTGGGCCGGATTGCGATCGGCCGCATTGAGCGGGGTGTGATTCATCAAAACGACGAGATCGTGGTATGCAATTACCACGATCCGGATACCGTTTCCAAAAAGCTGAAAGCCGTCTCCATGTACGAATTTGACGGACTCTCCAGAGTTCCTGTCACAACTGCCACGGCCGGTAATATCATTGCCCTGTCCGGCATCGGGAACATCACCATCGGAGATACCATTTGTGCCCCTGTAGCAATTGAACCGCTGGATTTTGTAAAAATCTCCGCACCTACCATGGAGATGACCTTTACCATCAACGATTCTCCTTTCGCCGGACGGGAGGGGAAATACGTCACATCCCGTCAAATCCGTGATCGCCTCCAGCGGGAGCTCCTAAAGGATGTTTCCCTGCGTGTAACCGAGGACGAAGGCGCTACAGATGCTTTCCATGTAGCCGGCCGTGGTGAAATGCATCTCAGTATTCTTATCGAAACCATGCGCCGGGAGGGCTATGAATTTCAAGTCTCCCCGCCAAAGGTCCTGTATCAGGAAATCGACGGCGTTCGGTGCGAACCAATGGAGCAGCTGGTCTGCGACGTACCTTCCGACTGTGTAGGCGCTGTAATCGAAAAAATGGGGAACCGCAAGGGCGACCTCTTGGAAATGACCCCCGTTGGCACCACGCGCATGAAGCTCACATTCCTGGTTCCTTCCCGGGGACTGTTTGGCTATCGGAACGAGTTCTTGACCGACACCAAAGGGGAAGGAATTATGGCCTCCATCTTTGATTCATACCAACCCTACAAAGGTGAAATTCAGCGCCGCCGTACCGGTTCCCTGGTTTCTTTTGAGACTGGCGAATCCATTACCTATGGCCTGTTTAATGCACAGGAACGCGGCACGCTATTCATAGGCCCCGGAGTCCCTGTGTACGAGGGCATGGTCATTGGCTCCAATCCCCGCATGGAGGATATCACCGTCAACGTGTGCAAGGCCAAGCATCTGACCAATACCCGCGCCTCTGGTTCTGACGACGCGCTGCGACTGATTCCCCCCAAGCAGATGAGCCTGGAACAATGCCTGGAATATCTTGCTGACGACGAACTTTTGGAAGTAACTCCGAAAACACTGCGTATCCGCAAACGGATTTTGAATCATGCGGATCGTATGAAGGCCCTCAAGGGCGGTAAAAAATAACGATTTCATAGGCAGCGCGCCAAATCTGGGGCGCTGCCTGTTTATACAAAGGAGGCGCATCATGATTCCTGCAGAATTTCTCAATCGTATGCAGACCATGCTGGGATCAGAATACGAGGATTTTCTCAACTCCTACGATCGTCCTCTGCAAAAAGGACTGCGATTCGGCCACAAAGCGGATGGTCAGGACCTGACGCTCCCCTTCGATCTCACTCCGATACCTTGGGCCCCACGGGGATTCAGTTACCAGCCTGAGTATCGTCCCGGTAAACATCCATATCACGAAGCCGGACTTTATTACCTTCAGGAACCCTCCGCAATGGCTCCTGCTGCGCTTCTACACCCATCTCCCGGAGACCGGGTATTGGACCTCTGCGCCGCCCCCGGCGGGAAAGCCACCCAACTGGCAGATTTTCTGAACGGAAAGGGTCTGCTTGTATGCAATGAAATTCATCCCAAACGCGCAAAAATACTCTCCCGAAATATCGAACGCATGGGTATTGCTAACGCGTTGGTGCTGAACATGCATCCTCGGGATTTGGAAACGTTATTTATAAACTTTTTTGACAAGATTTTGGTGGACGCTCCCTGTTCCGGTGAAGGTATGTTTCGCAAGGAAGCGGCTTCCGTCACGGATTGGAGTCCTGAAACAGTATTGATGTGCGCAGCCCGGCAGAAAGAGATTCTCCGTTCTGCGGCTGCAATGCTTCGTCCTGGAGGAACACTCTGCTATTCCACGTGTACATTTTCTCCGGAAGAAAACGAAGGCGTCATGGCATGGTTCCTGGAGGAATATCCGGAATTCTCCCCAGTAGAAACGGAGGCCCCCTGGTTTGCTCCGGCCCATCCCGAATGGGCGAAACCGGAGAATCCGCAGCTCCGTCACGGATTTCGGCTGTGGCCGCACAAGTTGGCTGGAGAAGGACATTTTATTATGCTTTTACAGAAACAGAACGACGGAAATACTTTTCATTCTAACAGCAGCATTTTCGCATCCATAAAAGCGCCTAAAGAATTACGATCCTTCCTAACAGAATTAAACATTCAGCTTCCAAACGGGCAACTAGTCTCATTTGGTTCTTCCCTTTACCTTTTACCGCCGGAAGCACCGGATCTCAACAGGCTCAAGGTCCTGCGTCCAGGCTTAGAATTGGGCGTCTTAAAAAAAGGCCGATTTGAACCTTCTCATGCCCTTGCCATCTGGCTTCGTTCCTGCGAGCAAATCGCAGATTTTCCGGCAGACTCTCCAGAAATTCTCGATTATCTCCATGGACAGGTGCTACACGGAAACCATAAGGGCTGGACCCTCGTGACGGTGGACAGACTCAGTTTAGGCTGGGCCAAAGGCGCTGACGGTCAGCTGAAAAACCATTTTCCAAAGGGACTCCGCTGGGTCTAATCCAAAGAGCGGATCCTGCGGCATACGCCGCAGGATCCGCTCTCTTTATCATAGATTACAAACCGTAATAATCAATCAGCCGAATGAGAAGCGTCGCAAGCTGCTCACGCGGGGTATTGTTTTGCGGGCACAACGTTGTTGGTGTAACACCATTCACTAAGCCCGTTCCGACTGCCCACTGCATGGGTTCCAATGCAAATGCCCCAACGCGGCCTTGATCGGTAAATCCATTCAGGGATGCAGACTCAGAAACATCCTCTCCCAAATACTTCGCATATCGATACAATACCGTCACCAACTGCTCCCGAGTAGCCGGTCCATTCGGAGAGAAAATGCTTCCGCCCATGCCATTAACAATATCATTTTCTGCCGCCCAGTCCACTGCATCCGCATAATACATATATTGTGGTACATCGGTAAATCCACTGTCTCTGGTGCTGGCAGGGCTTCCGTTTAATCTCCAAAGCACTGTCACCAGCATTCCACGTGTGATCTCCATCCCCGGAGAGAATGTATAGGTACTGGTACCCTGGAACAGATTCAGTTCTGTTGCTCTCAAAATATTGTCATAATGGCCATTTGTCTTCGGCACATCATTAAACGGCATTGCCGGATCATAATCGTACGGGCTGATCGGATAATTGCTCCGGAACTCCTCCGTGCGGTACTCATCCTCGCTGGTATGGCTTCCTCCATCAAAATTATTCGATCCCAACAGGTACCAATCCCGTCCGCTGTATGACTCCGCATCCCAAGTGGAATCTACGTTGTACCAAATTTCCTTCAGATATACAATGTTCCATGCATGATTGTAACTTGTGATAATCCGCACAGGAAGATCCACATACCAGCAAAGCGCATAGTACAAAGCTGCATACCCCTGGCATACTGCTTCTCCATCCATCAGCGCGCCATATGCGGTAAAAATGTAGTAGTCTTCGTTGCCCCTGATGCTATCCTCAATCGTATCCAGCCCCGCATAGTCATAATCCACATGGCTGGTGATATAGTCATAAATTGCCGTGTAAGCATCGTATGGCTCCATATTTGCCAGTCCCAGAGTTCCGGCAAGCTGTTCAATCCCCCGAGCCAGCTGTGCTTCTTCCGAAGCATTCGTATAATATATCAGCTCTACTTGAAATGCATACTGATTTCCGCTATAGCTCATCAGCTGCCAACCGTATTGGGACCAACTCCATTTCAGATAATCTCCATCATAAGGGCATTGCGCTAACTCCTGGCTGTATGCCATTGGGAAAAAATCCTCAGTAAACCAGTTCGTCTGACCATCTACCAGCCAAAAATCATTGGTTGTAATATATAGCGTGACTGAACTCTGGCGGTTCACCATTGCTTGACGGAGCTGATCCGCTGCTTGCGTGGGAGTGACATAGGTAGCTTCCTTGGTTTCCGCTTCCGTCCACTCATCGCTCTGTGTTTCCGCATCTTCTCTTTCCGGAGTCGGAACATTGGCATATAGCGGATTCTGTACCGTACCGGATATGTATTGCAGCTGATCACCGGACACATCCGCTGCCCCGGCAGTGATTGGCACCGTCAAGCTCATTAGAACTGCCAGTACCAAGCAAATACTTAAAAGACGTTTTTTCATATCAGCTTTCCTCCTCTTTTTTCGTAGCTCTATTCTATCGAATTTATAGCGGCAAGTCAATAAAGAAAAATTACATATTATACTTGGCGCTTACCGCTGATCTCCTCTACAGTCAGCCGCAGAACGGCCACGTTTTCCAGTGCCTGTTCTGGAACAAAAAACGCCCGTGCCCCGGCATACTGATGAAAAATACATGCAAGCCCCCGACGTTTCTCTTCTCTATCCTCAACCAGCTCTACCCGGCCGTTTCCCATCACGCTCTCATAGGAATAGGACCAGGTGCACTCAATGCTTCCCTCCACAACGCCATGGCCCGTGTCCAGACAGAATGCAGCGGTCGAGCATCGCCGGATTAAGTCCAGTTTTTTCCCTTCCTTCGCCGCATGCATATAGAATATAAACTGACCGTCATTGCGCAATACTCCAAAATTTAGCGGCACTATGTATGGTTTTTCTTCGTCCATTAGTCCCAAATGAATATAGTCGCAACGGCGGATTATGCCCTCTATCTCTGCATTGTCAGTCACTTCACGGTCTTTTCTTCGCATGTGCAACCTCCTATGGAAAAAACCGGGCGACATATGCCGCCCGGTTTTTGAAAAACTTACTTTGCAAACAGTTCCATAGCCTTCTTGGCAAACCGGGTGCCATAGGTCTGGAACAGCTCTGCCGCTGCTTCTTCCTGGCCTTTGAGGCAAATGGGTCCCAGGTGGATAAAGGGCAGGCCCTGGGCCGTACCAGAGGAATATACAACGGTGCCTTTAACCAGCAGTTGGGTCAAAACAGATTGGATGGCAATATCGCCGCCACCCTGCAAAAAGTTTGCCGTGGCGTAGGCGCCGCACAGCTTATCCGCCAACTTGCAGGGGCAGGTATCCAGCCAGGTTTTGAGCTGATTGGCTTCCGCCGCATAATAATCCGGCGTACCTACAATAACTGCATCTGACTCATTCACAAAATTGATATTATCCTCATTATAAGTGGTCAATTCGGTAATCGGGAACAACCCTACTTCAATATCCGCCGATGCAGCCGCAATCCCTTTCTTGATCTCCTCTGCCATTGCAGCAGTCCGTCCGGTCGATGTAAAATAAACCACAGAAATTTTCAAAATAAGTACCTCCTCTAAGCTATTTGTTTCCAATCAGATTCACAATAAATTCGGCAATCTCATCGGCAGACGCCAGTTCTCCGGTTCCTTTCCCCCCATAGGCCAACACGCCCTCATGCGGGTCAATGAACTTATACTGGCCCAGATCCTTGAGTTTCTGCATATTTCCCTGCACAATAGGATTTGTGTACATCGCGTCGTTCATAGCCGGCGCAATGACAACAGGCGCCCGGGTGGCCATAACCGTTGTAGTCAGCATATCATCGGCAATGCCATTGGCAATTTTTCCAATGACGTTGGCGGTACAAGGGGCAATTAAGAAGCAGTCCGCTTTTCTGGCCAGCGAGATGTGCTCGACATTCCAGACTGCAGGCTCCTTGAACATATCCCGGGTGACAATATTCCGAGACAGGGTACGAATGGTCTGCTCCGTAATGAAAGTTTCGGAGTTTTTCGTCATGATGACATCCACATTGGCATGAAGATCGATCACCAGCTTATTCAGGATCAGACAGGCCTTCCATGCTGCAATGCCGCCCGTAATGCCCATGACAATGTTTTTTCCGGTAAGCATTTTGTTCATCCTCCTATGGGATTTTTTTCTTTCCCAAACATTATAGCATAAAATCCATAAAAGGGAACCTTTTTTTGTCCGTCTCAGTGGAAATCCCGGTAAACACATCCCGGCGTCAGATCTTGGCTGGTTAGGGCCGCCAGTTCGCTGACCGTTACAAAGCAATATCCCTTTGCCTGCATTGCGTCCACAAGCGCCAGCGCCGCCTCCACCGAACTTTTCCACATATCGTGCATCAGAATTACGTCGCCGTTTCCGGCATTCTGCGCCATGGTGTTTAACACCTTCCCGGAATCCTGACTGGCCCAGTCCCGGGGATCCACAGACCAGAGAATCACACTCATCTCTTCTTCTTTCGCCGCTTCCAACACCATATCATTATATGCCCCTCCGGGCGGTCTCATGATGGTCGGCCGTACTCCGGTGGCTTCATAAATTTGCCGGACCGTCTCCTCCATATCCTGGAAGATCTCTTCTTCCGTAAGTTTTGTAAGATCCGTATGGATCGTAGAGTGAACCCCAACTTCATGTCCCTCGGCAACATACCGCTTCAGTGCAGAAGGATATTGTTCCATGCGGTAACCGCAAAGAAAAAAGGTGGCCCGGGCATCCCGTTCTAGCAGTCCGTCCAAAAGTTTCTCCGTCATTGCCCCAGAGGGACCGTCATCAAACGTCAACGCCACATATCCCACCGGCTGTACTTCCTGCTCCTCCGGCTCCTCTGCCCCCGTCGGAATGATAAAGAACAGCACTGCAAACGCCACTATTAGCAATTTTTTCACGGTCTCACCCCGTTGCCAGCATTACTTTCTCGGTTTCATGCTGCATTAGCATATGTATCTTTGTAGAATTTATGCGAAATCGCGCCTCTTAAAATCATTTAAGAGGCGCGACACTTAAAACAAAAATCCATATTTCTTTTTATAATCTTCCTCGGGTTTGGGCAAAACCCCCAGTTCCTGCCGCAATTTGTCCAAATCGACATTTTGAATATCTTCACTCATACATGCCTGGCTCGCGAGCAATCCTCCGCCAGCCATATCTTTTTCCATTCCATACGCACTGGAGGCCATGGTAGCAGTGTAGACCATTTCCGCCAAACAGTGCGCTACAATTTCCACTGGTTTGTAATCTCTTGCAGTCTCCTCGTCCACATCAAGCCCCACCAGAACCTCTGCTGGTTTCAGTCCAATTGCATACCCTTCCTCATCTCCAGGTATAAACCCATAAACCTGAAGCACACCGCCCGGATTCTCAGCTGCTTCTTCCTCTTCATCGTCTGCATCCTCTTCAAAGTAAAACGTCCACGCAGGAGCTTCTTCCATCACAAACTTAATGGTCATATGGCTGCTATTCTCTTGGGGTTGCACCTGGCTGAGTTCCGCAAAAATATCTTGATATGCCTGCCGATACTCTTCTACATCTTTACTCTCCGCAGACAGCAAAGCCCAAACCTCGTCAAACGTCACTTGACTGATAAAATCTTTTAAAATCGCCAATTCGGGTTCCTCCCAAAAAAATTCTGTTTCTATCATAGCATGATTTGACCCCGGTGTCAAAATGATGTACTATATAAGTAATATAATTTCCGAGATTTGAGGAATACGATGCTGCTTTTTGTGATATTTTCTATCATTGTGTTATTTTTTATTTTTATACTTTGGATCCGCGCCTGGAAATTTCAGCCGTCAAATCCTCCAAGCATCCGCGCAGAAGATCTTCCAATCAACGGCCCTGCCGCAGTAGAACATCTACAGCGTATGATCCGCTGCCGTACAATCTCCGCCCCGGAACTCCGTGACGAGAATGAATTTAAGTCGTTCCGTTCTCTGCTGCCGGAATGCTATCCTACTGTGTTCGCCTCCTGTACCGCGGAGCATATTGACACCACTGGTCTGCTGATCCATTGGAAGGGACACCAGAACGACAATCCAGCGGTCTTTCTTGCGCATTACGACGTAGTTCCCGCCGACGAAAGCGCCTGGAAAAAACCTCCCTTTGAAGGTATTTTGGAACACGGCATTCTCTGGGGCCGGGGAACCTTGGATATGAAGAATCAGCTATGCGGCATTCTGGAAGCCATGGAATACCTGATCTCCAGCGGTTTTACCCCAAAGCGGGATATCTACGTCGCCCTATCCGGCGAAGAGGAGATCATGGGTTCCACCGCAAAATCCATTCGGGATGTATTCGTATCCCGCGGCATAACACCTGCATTTGTGCTGGACGAAGGCGGTGACATTATGGACGGCTTTTTCCCCGGCACATCGGTCACCTGCGCGATGGTGGGCATAGGGGAAAAGGGCATAGCAAATCTCTCTTTCACCGCCAAAAGCGCCGGAGGACATGCTTCCGTTCCCATGGCGGACAACCCAATTCCTCGTCTCTGCCGGGCAATGGACCGCATTCGGCGCCATTCATTTCCCCAACGTTCTGGTCCGGCACTGGAACATCTCGTGGACACCATGGGCCGTTATTGTAAATTTTCTACTCGGATACTGCTTGCAAACCGAGATATTCTGCGTCCCTTTTATTTTCGTTGGCTTCGCCGTACCGGCGGGATGATCGGCGCCGCCTCCTGCACCACCTTGGTTCTGACACAGATTTGTGGAGGCAATGCGAAAAATGTGATTCCCACAGAGGCCAGCATGAACGCCAACGTGCGTCTGCTCTGGGGAGATACTACAACCTCCGTCCTTGCCCGGCTGCAAAAAATTATCCACGATCCGGGGGTGGAAATTTCAGTGAACGCTGTAGTCGAACCTCGGCCTGATTCAACGATGACCCAGGGATGGGATATCCTTCGGGCGTCTATTCTGGCCACCTGGCCAGAGGCCGTGGTAACGCCCTACCCTATGATTGCCTGTACTGACTCACGGCACTGGCGGGATATCTGCCCCAATGTCTTCCGATTTTCGGCCAAGCAGGTAACCAGTGCAGAAAAGGCCACGGTCCATGGCAATAATGAACGGATCCGAATTGAAAACACAGTCAACGCCGTCAAATTTTTTGTACGGCTGATGAGGAACTGCTGATGGAAGAAAATATTTTGCGATGTCCCGTTTGCGGCCGGGGACTGCAATGGGCCGGAAATAGCTTGGTGTGTGAACAACGTCACTGCTTCGATCGGGCAAGGCAGGGTTACGTCAACCTTCTTTCGGTGTCCCAGAAGCACTCCAAACATCCTGGAGATACCCGAAAAATGGTGGCTGCTCGCAAATCATTTTTAGATCAGGGCTATTATACGCCTATTGCGGAAAAAACGGCCGAGTTGGCCACGTCTTTCCTGAAAGATACTCCCAGAATTTTGGATGCGGGTTGCGGCGAAGGATATTATCTCAGTTGTCTGAAAGACCGTCTACCCAACAGTCATTGCATTGGCATAGACATATCCAAAGACGCCGTACGCTATGCCGCTGTCCGGAACAAAGACGTCCTGTGGCTGACTGCTTCGGCTGCGCATTTGCCGGTGATGAACGAATCCATGGACCTGGTGCTCAGTATGTTTTCACTGTCGGTTCCAGACGAATTTTTCAGGGTGCTGAAACCCGGCGGTTACTACTTGGAAATTACCGCAGGCCGGGAACACCTCATGGGTTTGAAATCTCTGATCTATCCTCAGATTGTCGAAAAAGCTGCCAAAACCGCCCCTGAATACTCGGGCTTTCATCGAATTTTAGACGAAACGCTGACGTTTCCCTTGTCTCTCGACAGCAATCCGGACATTGAACAGCTGCTCTGGATGACACCGCATGTCTGGCGCATCAATCAGGAGGGAGCCCAGCGGGTTAAACAGGCAACACACCTGACCGACACCGCTCAGGTCCTGTTTCGGCTGTACAGAAAAGTTGCACAGCCAAATTATGTGTGATATGATATTAGTCCTAAACAACATCTGACATCCCCAGGAGTGAATCGACATGCTGGATCAATTAAAAGTAGTGGAAAACCGCTATCTGGAGCTAGGCGATATGGTAACTCGTCCGGACTTTTACAATGACCCCAAACAAGCTGCACGGCTGCTGAAGGAACAGCGGGAGCTAGAACCGGTCGTGCACGCTTATCGCAGATATTTACAGCAAAAACAGACCATTGCCGATCTGTTGGAAATGCTTTCAGAACCCCAGGAACCGGAGATGCGCGAGTTGTGCCAGGAAGAGCTCAACGAAGCGAAAGCTGCGCTGCCCGGTTTGGAGCAGGAACTAAAGCTCCTGCTTCTGCCGCGGGATCCCAATGATGGGAAAAACGTAATTTTGGAAATTCGGGCCGGCGTTGGTGGGGAAGAAAGCGCCCTATTCGCGCACTCCCTCTATCGGATGTACAGCATGTACGCAGAAAAACGGGGCTGGCGCATGGAAATCACCTCTCTCAATGAAACGGAACTTGGAGGCCTCAAAGAGGTCATCTGTCTGGTTTCCGGTGCCGACGTATATTCCAGGTTGAAATTTGAAAGCGGCGTTCATCGCGTACAGCGCGTACCGGAGACAGAATCCGGCGGCCGCGTCCACACCTCCACCGCCACTGTGGTGGTTATGCCGGAAGCGGATGAAGTAGAGGTCAATTTGAATCCCGCAGACATTAAAATGGAGGTATTCCGTTCCTCCGGCGCCGGCGGTCAGCACATCAATAAAACTTCTTCCGCCGTGCGTTTGATTCATATTCCTACAGGCACCGTTGTGGAGTGCCAGCAGGAACGGAGCCAGGTGCATAACCGGGAAAAAGCAATGCGCATTCTGTATTCGCGGCTCTATCAGGCACAGCAGGAAGCGCAGGCGGCGGAACTATCTGCCGAAAAGCGGAGCCAGGTGGGCATGGGCATGCGAAATGAAAAAATCCGCACTTATAATTTCCCGCAGTCCCGGGTCACAGATCATCGAATTGGCCTGACACTTTATAAAATTGGGGAAATTATGGATGGGGATCTGGATGAAATTATCGACGCACTGATTACCGCCGATCAGGCCAAACGGCTTCAGCACATTCAGGAGCAGGACAGGCCATGAAAACAGAGCTTCTATATGCAGATGCACCAAACACAGTCGCTCAGGCTGCGGAGATCATTCGACGCGGCGGACTTCTTGGTATTCCCACAGAAACCGTCTATGGGCTGGGCGCCAACGGCCTGGATTCGGACGCAGTGTTAAAGATCTTTCTGGCCAAAGGCCGTCCCCAGGACAATCCGCTGATTCTCCATGTATCCGGGGCTAAGCAGGTCCCCGCATTCTGCCATGACATCCCTGACAGTGCATGGCATCTCATGCAACAGTTTTGGCCGGGCCCTCTGACGTTGGTGCTCCCCGCCCGGGACACAGTTCCCCGGCGCACTACAGCCGGCCTTGATACCGTTGGCGTTCGGTGCCCAAACAATGCCATCACCCGTTCCATTATTCAGGCCGCAGGGGTTCCCATTGCCGCTCCTTCTGCCAACACTTCCGGAAAACCCAGCCCCACCACTGCCCAGCATGTGCTTCATGACATGGACGGCAAAATCGATGCTGTGGTAGACGGAGGACCTTGTGCTGTGGGCGTGGAATCCACCATTGTGGATCTCACCGGTCAGCGTCCGCGGCTGCTGCGGCCCGGCGGCATTGGTCCGGAAGCGCTCCGTGCGGTCCTCGGCGAGCTCGATATTGACAGCGCCGTACTGGGTGAGATTGACCAAGATGCAATTGTACGGGCTCCCGGCATGAAATATACGCATTACACCCCGGCAGGAGATGTTATCATTGTCACCGGATCCGCCCAAGGCGCTGCCCGCTATATTCTCCGGCATCTGGGTCCACAGGATAGGGTCCTGTGTTTCGCGGAAGAACTCCCGCTTTATCCAAAAGGCACCGCATTTTCCTATGGTGAGGAAAGTAAACCTGAGACATTGGCTCAGGGCCTGTTTGCATCGCTGCGGGCGCTGGACAGCAGCGAAATTAAGACAATCTATGCCCGATGCCCCACAGGCGGTGGTGTAACCTACGCGGTAGCCAATCGCCTGCAAAAAGCGGCGGGGTTTCATACGGTGAAAGGAGACGACGACCCATGATGATTCTCGGCATCACCGGGCCTACCGGAAGCGGAAAAACCACGGCACTTCAGCGAATTGAGGCCAGGGGCGGTTGTATTCTGGATCTGGATGCCGTGTATCATGGACTGTTGCAAAACAGCACATCTCTTCTCTCCGAGCTGAATGCACGATTTCCCGGCGTAATCCGGCACGGTGTATTAGACCGGAAATCCCTGGGTAACATAGTCTTTGCTGACCCCGACGCATTGCAGGATCTCAACACCATTACCGGAAAATACATTTTAGAAGAAACCAACCGGCAGCTCCGCGAGGCGGAAGCCCACGGTGTTCCCATCGCCGCCATCGACGCCATCAATCTTCTGGAGGGAGAACTGGTTCAGCGGTGCCGTTATACCATCGCCATTATTGCACCGGTGGAAACCAGGGTACACCGGCTCATGGCCAGAGACCATATTTCCGAAGATTACGCCCGGCTCCGTATCTCCGCCCAGCCCCCAAATGAATACTATTCCAGCCGATGCGACTTCACGCTGTTAAATGACGATGCCACTCCGGAGGAATTTTCCCGTCAGTGCGATCGGCTACTTGATACAATTTTAAAGGAAAGAAAGGATGGTTCATCAATGTCTGAATCCAAATATGAAGCCCAGCGAAAAGCTCTGCTCTATAAGCCGAAAAACGGCTATAACGTAATTTCTGAATCCGACAAGTCCGCAATGGAATCCTATGCTCAGCGTTATATCGCTTTTCTGAACGCCGCAAAAACGGAACGAGAGGCCGTAAAAGAGGCCATCCGCCAGGCAGAAGCCAAAGGATTTCATCCTTATACACCCGGCATGGAGCTGGTTCCCGGCACTAAAGTCTATCAGACTATCTGTGATAAAGCCATCAATCTCGCTGTCATTGGGAAAAAGCCACTCTCCGAAGGCACCCGCATTTCCGCCGCTCACATTGATAATCCACGACTGGATCTCAAGCCGAATCCTCTCTACGAAGAAGATCAGATGGCCTTTTTCCAGACCCATTACTATGGAGGCATCAAAAAATACCAGTGGACTACCGTTCCCATGGCGCTCCACGGCGTTGTCGTGAAGCAAGACGGAACTTTGGTAGATATCTGCATTGGCGAAAAGGACGAAGATCCAGTTTTCATTGTCACAGATCTGCTGGTTCATCTGGCAGAAACCCAGATGAAAAAAACACTGGCCACCGGTGTTTCCGGAGAGAATCTCAACGTGCTGGTCGGTTCTGTTCCCCTGCCTGAAGACGAGGGCAGCGATAGTGTGAAATTGGCAATACTGCTGTTTTTACAAGAAACTTATGGAATTACCGAAGAAGATTTCTTATCCGCAGAACTCATCATGGTCCCCGCCTCCAAGGCAAGAGAGCTGGGCTTTGACCGCAGCATGATCGCCGCCTATGGCCACGACGATCGGAGCTGCGCCTTTGCCGCCTTAGACGCGCTGCTCTCTTTGGATGAAATCCCCAAATACACTGCCGTGTGCTGCTTAGCCGATAAAGAGGAAATTGGTTCTATGGGCATTTCCGGTATGGAATCCCAAGCCTTTGAATATTTTATGGACTGCCTCTGCGACGGACAAAATGTTAAACTCCGGGAATGCTTCAAAAATTCCCAGTGCCTTTCCGCCGATGTAACCAACGCTTTCGACCCCACTTATCCAGACGTATGTGACAAAGCCAACAACGCCCATCTCAACTGCGGCGTATGCTTTATGAAATACACCGGTTCCCGCGGCAAATCCGGTTCTTCTGACGCTCCAGCAGAATTTGTTGCCAAGATTCGCCGCCTGTGCAAAACCGGAAACGTGGTATGGCAAATGGGCGAACTTGGCAAGGTAGATGCCGGCGGCGGCGGTACTGTGGCGCAGTATATGGCCAACCGAAATATCCTGACCCTGGACACTGGCGTCCCTGTGCTCTCCATGCACGCTCCCATTGAAGTGGTTTCCAAGCTGGACTGCTATATGACGCAGAAGGCTATGAAGGTTTTCTACCAGGACAAAGAATAAATGGTACAGGCGATGAGGAAATTTCCTCACCGCCTGTTTTTCCCTTGACATGAAATTCCCGCCCCACCAATACTGTCATCAAATAGAATGCCTTGAAAAGGCAAAACCGGATTCATGCAACAATAAATAGGAGCATTTTTCTCATATACAGTTTTCTTTCACTTTTTGAAAAAAGCTTCCAACTGTGCAATTCATTCGTGTCCTTCCGGATATTCTTCCGGAGCGCGTCCCTCAGCCATTTCTGCTGTTGGAAGCTGAGCCGTTCCAGTACCACTTGAAAGTCATGCCGATAATTGTTCACCATTTCCATATACTTCGGCCTTTGCAGCAAGCGGATAAAGGTGGATTTATAGAGCAAAACCATCTCCCGAGCCAAATAAGGAATTCCACTATCGTTATAACAGATATACGATTTCAACGTAATTCCCGGATTTCTTTTATACAAAAACTCCCCGTCCTTCTCCTGGTTGAACAGCACCTCTATATAATCTAAAACATCCTGGTTTTCTCGCTCTGTTGTAATACTATAATAGTTCTCATATTGATTTGAAATCAGATAACTGTCCATTGTAGGATGAAGGCACCACAGATTATCCTCTACTCTCATGTCCTCCTCGAAAGAAGTAATTTCCCGAAGTAATCCATGATCTGGTTCAAATATACGCCAACCTCTATCTAAAAACTCTCCAATAATCTGTTCCCGATTCTCCCAAAAAACTGCTACATCAACATCTTTATGCGGTCTCGTCTGTTCTCCTATAAACAGATCAATCGCAGTTCCTCCACATACCATCCAAGGGATCCTCATACTATCCATCCATTTTTTCAGTGCAAATAACATATACATCCTCTGCATCCATCGACGGAAACCATGCCGGTTTGATGATCAACCGGCATGGTTTGAATTCTTTTTTACCCCTTTGAAGGCATTCCCGGCCCCCCGACCGGCGGGCCACCCGGTCCGCCCGGAGGAGGCGGCATTCCCGGGCCGCCAGGGCCACCTGGAGGCGGCCCTCCTGCAGGCATCGGCGGTGCCTCTACTGGCCGGGATTCGGTGGAAAATTCCACCACGACTCCCTCCATGCCGCCTTTAAACACCATTTTACCCTCCACATTGCCGTTTTCATCAATAGTACCTTCATAACAGCGGATCAGACCGCCCTGTTCAATCCGAAATGAAAATGCTCCATCCTTCACCTGGGCCGGCTCCAAAAAAGGTACCGTCGCCCATTGCCCAGGTGCAATATCCACCCGCGCCGTCTGGGCCTCAAAATCAATCGTTGTCTCCCGTTCTGCGCCCGGGGTATGTTCATAGACCATATATGCCATAAAATCACTTCTTTCCAGAAAATATGGGCAGAGACAAACGCCTCCGCCCGTCTATGATATTATAGCTTTTTCCGAAAACCATCGCAAGAAAAACCGTTATCGAGACATAAATGCAACAATTTCGTCCCATTTGGCGCTGACGGACCCCTGCACAAACCCAGGCTTTCCGCCGCCGCGTCCCCCCAGCGCACGATTCAGCTCCTTGACCCATTCCCGGAGATCTCCGCCGGGCAATCCTACCGCATATTTATAGCCGTTGACCTCATCCCCGGAGAAAACCGCTGCACGTCCTCCGCAAGTCTCCTGAATCGCAATGGCCGCCCGACGCACCCCATCCGGGGCAAGACCTTCCAGTTTCAGGCACACGTCTCCATGCCCCTTGAGCTCCTGAGCTTTTGCTGCAAATTGCGCATTTTCCATGGCAAAAACCTGTTGTTTTTTCGTCTCCAGCTCCGCCGCCATATTCTGTACCGCTTTCGCCGTCTCCTTGACTTTGGCAGAAAGCAACTGAGATACCCGGCGGTTCTGCGCCACTATATCATTGATATAAGAATAGGCCCGTCCACCGCACAACATTTCTACTCGCACACCGCCGTGAAACTTCTCCGTGCTCAATAGCTTTACCAGTCCGATTTCACCAGTCCGCTGGACATGGGTACCACAGCAGGCGCAAACATCCGCTCCCGGTATCTCCACAATGCGTACGCGGCCCGTCAGCTCCTTTTTACTGCGATAGGGCATTTCCTTCAACGCCTCCGGCGACGGGTACCAGCACTTCACAGGCGAATCCATCCAAACCCGCTGATTGACCTCCCGCTCCACTTCCTGGAGCTGCTGTTCCGTCAACTCTCCGGAAAAATCAATGGTAATCATATCTGTTCCCATATGGAAGCCCACATTATCATAGCCATAGATTCGATGCACAACGCCGGAGACCATATGTTCCCCAGAGTGCTGCTGCATCAGATCAAAACGCCGGTCCCAGTCAATCTCCCCGGAAACCTCCGTTCCAACCTCCATGGGTGTATCCACATAGTGCAGCACCTGTCCATCCTTTTCATGGGTATCCGTGACATGAATGCCATTCAAGGTTCCCGTATCTCCGGGCTGCCCACCACCCTCTGGGTAAAAGCAGGTTCGATCTAAGACCACGGCCCATCCATTTTTTCTTGGATAGCAGTCGACCACAGTTGCAGTAAATGTTTTTAAATAGGTATCCTCATAAAATAGCTTTTCCGTTTCCATATATGCCTCCAAATGGATTTTCTATATCACACGGCCCCACAGGACCAGTATGGAATCCGCATCAGGAAACCTGACGTCCAAAATGATAATTCACCACATGGGCGCGATTTTCCTGCCGTGGGGATCCAGTCTGCGGCGAAATGTCCGGTTTTGGCATTTGCGCCGGCTGCCTCTCCTGCTCCAAAATGTCAATAAACAAGTCCTTATCATAGCTGCGGTCTAACTCTTCCTGAAGAATGCCAATCAGGATCTTTAACGTTCCTCGGTTACAGGCGCTGCTGTAGCGCTCCTCCGCCCGATGGACAAACTTTGGGAGCGATGTCTTTCCCGCTCGAATCGCCTCTACCACATCGTTCGGACAACGCAGATACAGATAAAACCCATGGCCGCCTGTTAAATACTCTTCCAACGCATAGAGCCGGTCAAGTTCTTGCTGATTCTCTACCTCCACCAGGGTATAGCGGTCGCATGCGGCACGGAACATTCGCTCCGCCTCTGCCATTTTCGCGCCTGGTTTCTGTCCGCTCCACTCCCGCAATAGCCCTGAGGCTTTTTCCTCAGATATGGTTTTGATTATCATGGATTGTTCACTCCTTTTCCGCATTTGACAATGTTTTTCTATCATATTAAAATCCATGGAATTTCCACGGCACATGCTGCGGCAAGGACATTATTGGCCTTTTTATTATTTTACTTTTTTCGACGCGAGAATGCAATGGGATTTCACAATATCACACAGAGATTTTGGTCTAATCCCCATACAATAGGTCAAAATCCTGCTCCTCCTTTGCAATGGGATAGTTAATCAGAAGTCAATTTTCTTTTTTTACAAATTTTAAAAAATCATTCAAAAACTATTGACAATTCCCTTAGGGTACATTTTATACTAGTAATAGAAAGTCAGGATGAAAAGGAGGCTTATTATCATGAAGATCAAGGATGTCAGTCAGCAAACCGGCCTCACCAAAAAGACCATTCGCTTTTACGAAGCGCAGGGACTTCTGTTTCCAGAAAAAATCTCTCAGAATGGAAGGGAATACCGTACCTATTCTGAAGAAAATGTCCAACAGCTCCTGAACATCGCTACACTCCGAAAAGCGCGTTTTTCCATTGATGAGATTCGGCGTATTCAGGAAAATCCCGAAGATATTCCTTCCATCTTTCAAGCTTATCGGGATCGTCTCCGGGAGGAAAAGCAAGATCTGGAGCACATTCTCTCCATTGCGGATTCCATTCCAGACGAAACCCTCACTTCCGCTGATGTGCTGATCACACAAATGAAGCCTTTGACCGATCAATTGCCGTTGCCCCTTGTGGACATTCATCCTAAATTCCGTTATCTCGACGAACTGGAGGAGGCGTATACCATGAGAAAGAAAAAGATGCGTATGACTGAACAAGAGAAAAAGCAGCATAAAATCGCGGCTCAGAATGCAGTTATGTATGCGGCATTCAGTTCCCAAAACAGTCCCTCAAACCAAATGGGTCTTGACGGCAAAGGAGGCGGCTTTGATATCAGCAATGCCCAGAAAATTGCCGCCTATAATCTGTTGGTGAACAGCGACGACGAGGACTAACCTCTTATATTTTACAAAAGACCAGCCCCGGACAAAAGCGTCCGGGGCTGGTCTTTTGACTACAACAACATGTCAACAGTAAAAATCCTTAATTTTTTTCGCTCGACTTGGATGACGCAGCTTTCGAATCGCTTTATTTTCAATTTGGCGAATCCGTTCCCGCGTAACGCCAAAGATTTGGCCCACTTCCTCCAAGGTATGGGTTCTGCCATCGAACATGCCGAATCGCATCCGAAGCACATCCGCTTCCCGTTCTGTCAGCGTTTGCAGAATCTCATCCAACGCCTCCGCCAAAAGCGTATTGGACGTGGCATCGGCTGGTCCAGGCGTATTGTCATCCTCTACAAAGGAACCAATGGTGGTATCCTCTTCATCCCCCACCGGGGTGTCCAGGGACAGCGTATCGGCAGAGGTTCGGGTGGCCTCAATCACTTTTTCAATCGGAATGTGCAGATCTTCAGAGATCTCCTCCATGGTGGGTTCCCGGCCCAGCTCCTGCACCAGCTTCCGGTTACAGCGGGTGACCTTATTGATGACCTCCACCATATGTACCGGAACGCGAATGGTTCTGGCCTGATCGGCAATTGCTCGGGTAATCGCCTGGCGAATCCACCAAGTGGCATATGTTGAAAACTTGTTTCCCTTGGTATAATCGAATTTATCTACAGCACGGATTAACCCGGTGTTTCCCTCCTGAATTAAATCTAAAATATGAAGCCCTCGGCCGGAATATTTCTTTGCAATGGACACCACCAACCGCAGATTGGCTTCTGTAAGCTTGTCCTTTGCGTATTTATCGCCCTGAGCCACACGAGCTGCCAGCTCCTGCTCTTCTTCCGGCGTTAACAGGCGAATTTGTCCGATCTCTTTCAGGTACATTCGCACGGGATCATCCAGATTATACTCTGCCGCCAGTTCTACTGGATCGACCAGTTCCTCTTCCTCTTCTACTGGGGAGTCGTCCGCAGGATCCAGTTCCAGCTCTGCACCGACAATCTGAATGCCGAGGCTTTCAATTGTGTCATAGATATGTTCAATCTGCTCAGCATCAATGTCCAATTTTTCTAAAACGCTGAGAATCTCAGAGGACTGTAATACACCGGCCTTTTGTCCTTTTGCCAAAAGCGTTAAAACCGGCGCCTTGGCCTCTTCACTTAATTTTGCTGTGGCATTATTTGCGCTTGCCATATTGCACTTCCTTTGATATAAGAGAAGTCCTTCTTAATCAGCCAAAAATCGATATCGTCAAATACGGCGCAGTATGCTGATTTTAAGTCAGGCAACTGTTATAGTAACACATTTCCAGAAAAATTGCAAGTCTTTTTTTATTTTTCTGAAACTCTTGATTTCCTATGAATTCCTGCTATTCTGGATATAAAGCCGGTAGCATTGCCGAGCAGTTTAACACGAGGTGATCACATATGATAATTGCAGTGGTAGGGATGGGTCTTATTGGCGGAAGCTTCTGCCGTGCATTGAAGCAATATACCTCCCACACCGTTTTAGGCTACACACGGAATCAAAAAACGGTTGCATTTGCCCGTTCGGTAGGGGCCATTGACCGACCGCTCACAGACCTCTCTGAACCAGACGTGGTTTTTGTCGCCCTGCCTCCGGAGGCTACCATGGAGTACCTTACAAGCCACGTTCAGGAATTTAAGCCCAATGCGATTGTCGCGGATATCTGCGGCGTCAAGCAGCCCATCATAGACGCGGCGGACCAGCTCTTCTACAACCATGGCATTCGTTATGTAGGCACGCACCCCATGGCCGGCAAAGAAGTGTCAGGCTTTGCAAACTCTGATGTGGATCTTTATAAAAACGCCAGCTATATTATCACTCCAACACCATTGACAGATCCCGATGCAGTGGAAACCCTGAAGTCTTTGGCTTCCGCCATTGGGTTCACTCGCATTGAAATTACAGATCCAGCGCGCCATGATACCATTATCTCTTATACCTCTCAATTAGCTCATGTGGTATCCTCCGCCTACATTAAAAGCCCTACCTCCGCTATGACCCTCGGATTCACCGCCGGGAGCTTTCAGGATATGACGCGTGTGGCCAAGCTGGATCCTGATATGTGGACCAGTTTGTTCGCCTTAAATCGTGGACCCCTGCTGAAGGAAATTGACACATTGATCTTAAATCTCAAGGTTTTTCGGGACGCTCTGGCCGATCATGATCTGCCGAAAGTCCATGATCTATTGCAGCAAGGCCGGCAACTGCGGGAAGAAATTTTGCTGCGGCAACATCAGCAGCACACTGGCAGCGACTAATCCGTTTCCGTATCTGTCCCTTTTCGTCCTACATGATGAAACTAAAAAACTACCATTTATTACTTTTTACACAGTGCAAACCGCACAATTTGTAGTTTTTTAAACATTTCACAAGTTCAAACATCTTGTTTTGTCTGTTTGTGCGGTAATATTGACAGAAGTTATTTCATTTTGTATAGTATTGCCACTGGTATATTACCAGGATATTAAGGAAATGAGGTAACCCACATGAAGAAATCTTTATCTCTTCTTTTGGTGCTTGCCATGATGCTGACGTTGTTCAGTGCATGTGGCAACGCCTCCTCTTCTGCTGAGGCCGCATCCTCTGCGCCTGCAGCCTCTGAGGAGTCCACAGCACCGGAAGCAACTACTGCGCCAGAAGAAACCGAATCGGAGGCTCCCGCTGATTCAGCGGTTGAACCATCCTCCACAGAAGAGGGAACCGTTGCAGAAACGACCGGCGATCCGTTTGCTGCAATGGCTGAAGAGTACATCTCCTATCCGCTGGAAGGCGATAACACCATTACAATGTGGTACTACATCCCCGGCTATCAGGATTTCATGGACTCCAACTACAGCTTCAATGCATTACCCACCGCCGAAGCGGCAACAGGCGTTAAATTGGAGTTCACCGAAGTCAGCGACCAATCTGCAAATGAACTCTTCAACGTAATGGTCGCCGGCGGCGATATGCCCGACCTGATCCCCGCCATGGAATACTACACCGGCGGTCTTACAAAAGCCTATGAGGACGGCATTATTGTAGACATCAACGAGTACATGGAAGAAAACATGCCCAACTATTTGGCTGTTCGCGATTGCCTAGCTGAATCTACCGTCAAGGCAACCCTGACCGAGGGCATGACTCTGGCTTTCTACCAGATCAAGGACGGCACTTATTCCGGAAACGGCTTTGTTTCCCGTGCCGACTGGATTGAAGAGCAGGGTGTTGAATTCTCCGGCAACGTTATTTCTCTGGATGAGTTCACCGAATACCTACGCACCATCCACGACGCCTATCAGTGCTCCAACACCATTTACATGTATGATGGAACCGTAGGTCTGGAAGCCGCTTTTGACACAGAGATCCCTGTGCTGCAGGGAGACGGTTTTATGACCATGGTTACCTCCGCAATCTTCCGGAAGGGTGACGAAGTCATGTCCGGCTGGACAACCGACGGCTATCGCGAATACTTGGAATGGGTTCTGCAGATGTTTGACGAAGGCATTATGGCTCGCGACTTCCTGTCCCTGGACACCGACCGCATGGTCACCAACACTTTGCAGGCCAGCGGCGCCATCGGCGTATGGCAGTCCAACGCCGACAAGATTACCGAAATTGTGGACACCTATGGTGCGGAATATCCGGACTTAGCTGTCACCGCCATCCCCCGTGTGGCACAGGATCCCAACGCACAATATGTCTGGAACGACGAGGTTGCCCTGGTCTCCACCATGTCTGGTTTCTCTCTGTCCTCCTCCTGCGATAATCCCGAACTGGTTTGCCAGTGGGAGAACTACTTCTGGACCACTGACGGTTATTATCTTGCCAACTACGGCACCGAGGGTGAGAGTTACCATATGGACGGCGATACCCCTGTGTTTGACTGGGATCAGCCTGTCACCGTAACCGGCCGCAATGCGCCGAATGCTGAGATGGCACAGCAGCTGTTCACCATGCTGCGTTTTGCCAGCTTCTATGTGGACAATGATATGCTGCTTCCCACCTTCCCCCAGACCGGTCTTGACGCTGTCGAACTGTGGACCATCGACGGTTCCACGGACGACCGTTATTTCCCCTCTGCTGTGAAGAACACCCTGACCTCTGATGAAACTCTGGAAATTGCGGAATATGAATCCGACTTCCTCACCTATGCATCTGAGACGTGCCTGAAGTTCCTGGATGGTTCTCTGGAGCTTAATGATGAAAACTGGGATGAGTATGTTTCCACTTGCGAGAGCATGGGTTTGCCTGAGATCGTAGCCGTTTATCAGAACGCTTACGATGAATATCTGTCCGGCGAACGCTGATCTTTCTTTTCAACGATTTGGACCGCTCTTTTGGGGAGCGGTCCTCTTTTTATATGGCAGAACTTTTTCAAACGCTTCTTTGCATGTCAAGGCGGGACACAGTACACTGTGTCCCGCCTTGCTGCTCATACATTTTCGTAACACGCCCGCAGTCTCATTCCAATGGAATCTATAAACGCAGACGAGGTAACCTTTTTCGCGCTCCCTTTTTCCCATAGCTGGCACAAGTCTCCAGTCATGACGCCCGATCGAATCACGTCCAAACTACACTGTTCCAGACGATCAGCAAAGGTTACAAGCGCTGTCAGTCCATCCTTTTCTCCACGTTTTCTCAGCGCCCCGCTCCATGCGAAAATCGTGGCAATGGGATTCGTAGAAGTCTCCTCGCCTTTTAAATACCGGTAGTAGTGTCGGGTCACCGTACCGTGAGCCGCCTCGTATTCATAATTCCCTTCGGGAGACACCAACACAGACGTCATCATGGCCAGCGAACCAAACGCCGTGGAAACCATGTCGCTCATCACATCGCCGTCATAGTTCTTCAGCGCCCAGATAAAGCCTCCCTCTGATCGAATAACACGAGCCACTGCATCATCAATCAGTGTATAGAAATAAGTAAGTCCCTTCTGAGCAAACTGCTCTTTATATTCCGCTATATAAATGCGCTGAAACGTGTCTCGAAAGGTGCCGTCATACTGTTTTGCAATGGTATCCTTTGCCGAAAACCATAGATCCTGCTCCGTGGCCAAGGCATAGGAAAAGCAGCTGCGAGCAAAGGATTCTATGGAAGAATCCTTATTATATTGTCCCGTCAATATGCCGCCGCATTCAAAATCATAGATCGTTTTCCGGCTCACAGATCCGGTCTTGTCGGTAAATACCAGCTCTGCTTTTCCCTCCGGCACCCGCATTTCTGCAGCCTTATACACATCCCCATAGGCATGTCTTGCTATGGTAATCGGTTTTTTCCAAGTCCGCACTACCGGGGAGATTCCTTCTACCAGAATGGGGGTCCGAAACACCGTGCCATCCAGAATCGCGCGAATGGTACCGTTGGGGCTTTTCCACATCTCGTGGAGATGATATTCGCTCATACGAGCCGTATTGGGAGTGATCGTAGCACATTTAACGCCTACTCCATATTTTCGATTGGCTTCCGCCGCCTCTACTGTTACCCGATCTTCAGTCGCATCCCGATTTGGCAGTCCCAAATCGTAATATTCCGTTTTTAGATCCACAAACGGCGTAATCAATTTTTCTTTGATCTCCCGCCACAGGACCCGCGTCATCTCATCGCCGTCCATTTCCACCAGCGGCGTTGTCATTTTAATTTTTTCCACCAGCACCATCCCTCATCTTTTTTCTGTATTATAGCGGATTTCAGTTGGAATTAACATTGTCTATTTTCACAAAGACCAAACGTATCTTTTCATTTTTCCAGGCAAGTTCCACGGCTGTTCTTCCGGGAATTGTATCGTTCTGTTTTGTCATATCTTTGCTATCGGCAAAACATAGAGTATTCCATTTCCCCTCAGTCCGCTTCCCTGTTGTGCCTGTACTTGTCCTATTGTGAAACCAATTTGCATCCCTTGAAGCCTGATTTTTCAACTCTTGTTGTGTAAAGCCACCGTTTTCGCCTTGACGCATCATGTTTCAGTCGCTAGTTATCCACAATATCGCTGTCCTATACACATTCTGCACGGAGTTTTCCACAAAATTTCCTGAGTTTACACAGGCTTTTCCACTTCAAAACCTGCGATATGGCTGATATAATGGTTTCCATAACGCGGAAACACGGGAGGCACATCTCATGAAAAAAAGATTTTCCATAGCATATTTTATCACCCTGCTTTTTGCACTGTTGGCCGCAGGATTTCGGCTCTGGAGTCTATTGGCAGCGGTGGATGAACAAGGGCTTCCCGTAACACACCTTTCCACCACTCTTCTGATTGCAGCTTCGGCTTTGTTCCTGCTGCTGGCACTTTTCCTTTCGTTTCACTCCCCAGGCCGCAGCGGCAGATATCAGGTTCTGACTTACGGAACCGGCGGATTCCTTTGCAGTATGACTGCTTCTATTTTCATTCTTGTGGGTTCCTGCGTAGAATTTGGAGAAGCTCTGCTCTCCGGTCCCAGTTTTACTGCTCCGATCATATGTCTGTTCGGCTTGTTGGGAGGCATCTGCTGTGGTTTGACCGCATGGCTTCGTCGTTCATCCGTTCGCCGTTCCCCTGTTGCTGAGCTTGTGCCGATTGTTTATCTGCTGATCAAATTAGTTCTGAATTTTAAAACCTGGAGCACGGATCCCATTATTTCAGATTACTGCGTCATTCTTTTTGCTCTGATTTTTTCACTTTTGGCTTTTTATTATGGCGCCGGCTTCGTTTTTAATCAGGGAAAAC
Organism: uncultured Eubacteriales bacterium; assembly: GCA_902475435.1. GTDB lineage: Bacteria > Bacillota > Clostridia > Oscillospirales > Oscillospiraceae > HGM13006. The sequence goes on from CABRZL010000001.1 coordinate 68,710, forward strand.
CCCGTCGCACGCTGTTTAGCGCTATGAATGCCGTATTTTTTTGTGCTGCCGCTATCATGGACGGCATCATTGATTTGAGTCCGTCCACCGTGATCACCTATGCAGGATTTTTATTGTGGCAATGTCCAGTTATTTGGGATCTGCTGGCACCCGGAGGTACAGATTTTGTCTCCCCAAAGGCGAAGCGCGCCATGAGTCGCGGCTCACAAAAGCAACCGTAATCTTACGCATCACCCCGTGTATAGATTGTACACGGGGCTCATTTTTTTCCTTTGAAAAAATGTTTCAAAATTATTCACAAAGTTCTATTGACAATACAGGGAAGTAGTGGTACATTTAAATTAGCACTCAGAGAGATCGAGTGCTAAATCAAGGAGGCATGCAATGTGGATCTTACAGAGCGGCAAAAAAAAATACTCCGCGCTGTGGTGGACAGTTATGTAGCAACGGCGGAACCAGTCGGTTCCAAATCCATCGCTGCACAGCCAGATATGCATTATTCCTCCGCCACAATCCGCAATGAAATGGCTTATCTCACAGAACAGGGCCTCTTGGAGCAGCCTCACACTTCTGCCGGCCGTATTCCTTCTCCTGCTGGTTATCGGCTGTACATCGACGAGCTTATGCAGGACTACCGTCTCAGCCGGGACGAAACGCAAAGCCTAAGTCAGGTGATGACCGATAAGTTAGAAGAATTTGACAAAGCCATTGCCCAAGTGGGTCAGCTCATTTCTAAGTTGACAAATCTGCCGGCCTACGCTGTAGCTACCAAGAGCCGGGCCGTTACTGTCCAACGGTTTGAACTCATTCAAACCGCCCCATATACCTTTATTTTGGTATTGCTTATGAGCACAGAAGCAGTTCACAACAAACTGATTAAACTGCCGGTAAATGTAGATTCACAGGATCTGAAGAGTCTTGTAGCGATGCTTAACACATCGCTTACCGATCTGTCGCATGAAGAAATCACGCCACAGGTCTTGAACAAGATTCAGAGAAACGCCGGATCTGCTGCAAACTTGGTATCTGTAATTGTAGAGTTTACCATGAAAACGCTGGCAGATGAGCAGAAAAACGAAGTGTTCGTCACAGGCCAAACCAAACTTTTGGGACAGCCGGAATATCAGGACATCGGAAAAGCAACGGAACTAATCTCTCATCTGGATGAAGAAGTAATCTCTACAATACCGGTCCCAGATGCAGATTCCAATGTCAAGATTTTAGTAGGGCCTGAAAATGTATCGCAGGCATTGAAGGAAACCAGCGTCGTCATGGCCCGATATGATTTGGGTGACGGTATGCAGGGTATGCTGGGCGTGGTAGGTCCCACTCGTATGGACTATGCGCAGGTAGCTGCAAGACTTTCATATTTTGCCGAAGGTTTGGGCAAGATGTTCTCAAAAGCACTTCCCCCCTCATCCCCGGCTCCGGACACTCCCGACACCCAAAAACAGGAGGATTGATTCCATATGGATGAAAATTTAAAAAAGCCACAGGAGGCAGAGCTCCCTGCAGAAGAAACCAACAACACAGAGGAACCTGCTCCTACCGAAAAAACTGACGCCGCAGAGGAAACGGTAGTATCCCCCGACAAAACATCATCGGATACTGATGAAGCCTCTAAAAACGAGGATCAAAAACCTGATCCGCTACAGGAGGCTCAGGCAAAGCTCCAGCAAGAGCATGATCAGTATCTCCGTCTTGCCGCTGAATATGACAATTTCCGCAAGCGTTCACAAAAGGAAAAAGATAATCTCTATCGAAACGCAAAAGCAGATACCATCGAAAAGTTTTTGCCTGTATTTGACAATCTATGCCGCGCCATGGAGCAGGAAACAACTGATCTGGCATACAAAAAAGGCGTTGAAATGACGATGACCGGTTTCATGGAGATTCTGAAAAAACTGGACGTCACCATTTACGGCGAGCCAGGCGACATATTCTCCCCTGAACTTCACAATGCTGTGATGCACATAGAGGATGACAATTATAAAGAAGGACAAATCGTTCAGGTTTTCCAAAAAGGATTTAAGCTGGGCGATAAGGTTATCCGGTTTGCCATGGTTCAAACGGCAAACTAAGGATCATATATAAATTTGTAAAATTGATTCATATAGGAGGAATTTTATTATGGCTAAGATTATAGGTATTGATTTAGGTACAACAAACTCTTGCGTGGCTGTAATGGAAGGCGGCGAGCCCGTCGTTATTGCAAACGCAGAGGGCGGTAGAACCACCCCATCTGTGGTGGCATTTTCCAAAACCGGCGAGCGTATGGTAGGCCAGGTGGCAAAACGTCAGGCTATTCAGAACCCTGACCGGACGATTTCTTCCATCAAGCGTAAAATGGGTACCGACCAAAAAGTTACAATAGATGGGAAGCATTACACGCCTCAGGAAATTTCCGCAATGATTCTTCAAAAACTGAAAGCGGACGCCGAATCCTATTTAGGCCAAACCGTCTCAGAGGCCGTTATCACAGTTCCCGCCTACTTCAATGACGCACAGCGTCAGGCAACCAAAGACGCCGGCCGAATTGCAGGCCTTGATGTAAAGCGTATCATTAACGAGCCTACCGCTGCCGCACTTGCTTACGGTGTGGATAAAGAAGAAGACCAGAAAGTTATGGTATATGACTTAGGCGGCGGTACCTTCGATGTTTCCATCCTGGAAATTGGCGACGGCGTTATCGAGGTTTTGGCAACTGCCGGCGATACCCACTTGGGCGGCGATGACTTTGATCAACGGATTATGGATTATTTGGCTTCCGAATTTAAAAAGGAAAATGGTATTGACTTGACTGCCGATAAGGTTGCAATGCAGCGACTCAAAGAAGCGGCTGAGAAAGCAAAAATCGAACTTTCCAGTGTTACCACTTCCAATATCAACCTGCCTTATATCACTGCTGACGCCACCGGTCCCAAGCATTTGGATATGACGTTGTCCCGTGCAAAGTTCAATGAACTTACCGCTGACTTGGTAGAAAAAACCATGGTTCCGGTTCGTCAGGCTATGAGCGATGCAGGACTTTCCAACTCCGACCTCTCCAAGGTTCTGCTGGTGGGCGGCTCCAGCCGTATCCCGGCAGTTCAGGAGGCCGTCAAGAAGATCACCGGAAAGGATGGATTCAAAGGCATCAACCCCGATGAATGCGTGGCCATAGGCGCTGCCATTCAGGGCGGTGTCCTTGGCGGCGATGTAAAGGGCCTGCTGTTGCTGGACGTTACCCCCCTGAGTTTGGGCATCGAGACAATGGGCGGCGTGTTCACCAAACTGATTGAGCGCAACACCACAATCCCCACTAAGAAGAGCCAGATCTTCTCCACAGCGGCTGATAATCAGACTTCTGTAGAAGTCCATGTGCTCCAGGGCGAACGTGAGATGGCTGCTTATAATAAGACACTAGGCAAGTTCCATTTGGATGGCATCGCTCCCGCACGCCGCGGTGTCCCGCAGATTGAGGTTACCTTCGATATTGATGCCAACGGTATTGTAAACGTCTCTGCTACCGACAAAGGCACCGGTAAAGAGCAGCATATCACCATTACCTCCTCTTCCAACCTCTCCAAAGAAGATATTGATAAGGCAATCAAAGAAGCCGAGCAATATGCAGCGGAAGATAAAGCCCGGAAGGATGAGGTCGATGCCCGTAATGCCGCCGATCAGGTAATCTATCAGTCCGAGAAAACGCTGGAGGAGCTTGGCGACAAGGTTTCCGAAAGCGAAAAGGCGCCAATCAAAGAAGCCATCGAAAAACTTCGCGAGACGTTGAAGGGCTCTGACGTGGAAGCTATCAAGTCCGCCACAGAAGAGGTTCAAAAGGCGTTCTACAGCATTTCTGAGAAGCTCTATCAGCAGCAGGCGCAGAATGGCGCAGATTCCGGAACAACCGGCACAACTGGCTCTGCTCCCAACGACGATGGCGTAGTAGACGCAGACTACGAAGTCGTAGATGACGATCAGTAATTTATGCAGTTTTAGTGGAGCGTGGAGCCTTACCTTCACGCTCCACCTTGTGTGTAAATCCATCTGACGAGGTGAGAGATTATGGCTGATAAAGAAAAAAGAGATTATTACGAAGTCCTCGGCGTGGATAAATCCGCCTCCGAGGATGAGATTAAAAAAGCATACCGGAAAGCCGCTAAGGCAAACCATCCGGACCTACATCCGGGCGATAAAGAGGCAGAGGCCCGATTCAAGGAAATCGGTGAGGCTTACGAGGTACTCTCTGACGCTGAAAAGCGTGCCCGCTACGACCAATACGGCTTTGCCGGTGTGGATCCGAATTATGCCGCCGATAGCGGATTCGGCGGATTTGGTGGCGGATTCGGCGGATTTGATGTAGATCTGGGCAGCATTTTCAACGATTTCTTCGGCGGCGGCAGTTCCAGCTCCACTCGGAGAAATGGCCCCCGCAAAGGAGAAAACGTTCGTGCCAGTGTTATGCTGACTTTTGAAGAGGCCGCTTTTGGCTGTGAAAAGAACGTCTCTGTCTCGCGCATTGAGGAATGCCCGAAATGCAAAGGCAGCGGCTCTGCCGACGGAAGCGCACCGGAAACCTGCTCTGCCTGCCACGGCACAGGCTATACCCGCACAGTGCGGCAAACACCTTTCGGCTCCATGCAGCAACAAACTACATGTGCAAAATGTGGCGGTACCGGTAAAACAGTCAGAAATCCTTGTCCTACTTGCCGCGGTAAGGGCAAGGTCCGGAAAAATAAAAAGATTTCGGTAAAAATTCCTGCTGGCGTAGACAACGGCCAGGCAGTTCGCGTAGCCGGCGAGGGTTCTGTGGGTTCTAATGGCGGCCCCAAAGGCGACCTGCTGGTAGAAGTCAGCGTTATGAAGCATCCACTCTTTGAACGCGAGGGCAGCGACGTGATTTGCGAGATGCCCATTACATTTTCTCAGGCCGCTTTGGGCGGTGAGCTGGAAGTTCCAACATTGGATGGTAAAGTCCGTTATTCTATTCCGGAAGGTACGCAGACAGGCACAACTTTCCGGCTCAGGAACAAAGGCATTCCAGTCGTGGGATACCAGAATCGCCGCGGCGATCAATATGTCACTGTAGTTGTGGAGACTCCTAAAAATTTGACCAGAGAACAAAAAGAACTCCTCAAAAAATTCGGAGAGGCCACGGGAGACGAATCTACACCCAAGCGCAAAAGCTTCTTTGAAAAGATGCGGGATAACTTCAAGAACATCTAAAAATTAGGCGCGTCTAATACGATGCGCCTAATTTTTGACCTTTTCTACAATTTTCCGTCGGAAATCTTTTATAAATTTTTTATGTCATCCCTGTACAATTGTGGTGAAACTTGTTATAATATTTGCGTACAACCTTTGATTTTCACCAATTTGGAGCGTGAATTATTTGTCTAAACAATCTGCTGTGATTTGTCTGCCCGATGACCGCGATGCCACCGGGCTGAAATTGCCTATGATGTTGCAAAATCTCACAGGAAGTCCTTTGCTCGCATGGATGGTGCGTCTCATGCGTGACAGCGGCTATGAACGTTTTCTGCTTTCCTGCGAAGATGAATTCCGGGAAGCGGCTGCAAGCTGTTTCCCGGATAACACTGTGACTGTCATCGGTCCAACTGTAACGGGCGCTGCCCTGCGCCAGTTTCTGGAGGACCCGGCAGAACAGCTTCTGGTGGTAACTGCACCGGCTTTGCTGGGTGGCCGCGCCCTGAGCCCTGTGGATCAGACGGCTCAGGGCACTGACAACAGCGACCTGCAGGAGGGCTGCGGCTGCTATCTGGTTTCTCCCGAGTCCCTTATTTCAGTTGCCGACGCAGCGAATTTTGATCTTGCCCGATTCGCTTCTGTACTGGGACATGAACTTACTGAAACTGACGGCGCCATGGCAATTTCTGACCCTGGTGCAATGGCTGACTTTCAACAGATTTTCAAACGCCTTCGAAACTATTATCTCTATGCTGATGGCGTAGAAATTTGGGACTTTGACAGCTGCTACGTATCGCCTTTTGCTGAGGTAGCTCCCGGCGCTGTGTTGATGCCCGGTACCATTTTAAAAGGGAACACAAAAATTGCATCCGGCGCTGTGATTGGTCCAAATTCTCTATTGGAGAATGTTACGGTGGGGGAAGGTTCCACCGTCAATGCCTCTCAAGTGTATGATTCCACCATCGGACAAAACACCAATGTAGGACCTTTCGCCTATATTCGTCCACACTGCACCGTTGGCAACAATATTAAAGTCGGCGATTTTGTCGAACTGAAAAACTCTACCATTGATGACGGTACAAAAATTTCCCATCTCACCTATGTGGGTGATACCGATCTGGGAAAGCGGATCAATCTTGGCTGCGGTACCGTTACTGTGAACTACGATGGTATGAAAAAATACCGTTGTACGGTTGGCGATGACAGCTTCATTGGCTGCAACACCAACATGATTGCGCCCGTAACCATCGGAAAAGGCAGCTATGTGGCTGCCGGTTCCACCATCACCGACGATGTGCCTGAAGATTCTTTGGCCATCGCCAGGGCCCGTCAAGTCAACAAGCCCGGCTGGGCCGCGGAACGCCGCGAAAAAGGACTTCTTAAGTAAAGATTGGGGACTCTTCCCACGAAATAATAAAAAGAGAGGTATTAAAAGATGTTTTCTCACAGTAAGGAAATCAAGATCTTTTCCGCAAACTCCAACCGTCCCTTGGCCGAAGCTATTTGCCGGAAGTTAGGTATTCCAATGGGCGATAGCGAGGTAAAGACCTTTGCGGACGGAGAAGTATCTGTGTCCATTAACGAAACCGTCCGCGGCTGTGATGTTTTTGTGATTCAGTCTACCTGTAAACCCGTCAATGACAGCCTTATGGAACTTTTGATTCTGATCGACGCCTTACGTCGAGCTTCCGCCGCCCGGATTACCGCAGTAATCCCTTACTTTGGTTACGCGCGTCAAGACCGCAAGGCAAAGGCTCGAGATCCGATTTCGGCCAAACTGGTGGCAAACCTGATTACCGTTGCCGGTGCCGATCGTGTCCTGACCATGGATTTGCATGCCTCTCAAATTCAGGGCTTTTTCGACATTCCTGTGGATAATCTTTTAGGCAACCCTGTATTTGTAAAGTACTATCTGGGCAAATTTACCGAGGCACAGCGGGAAAACATGGTCGTGGTTTCTCCGGACGTAGGTTCCGTAGCCCGTGCCAGAACCTTTGCGCAGAAAGTCGGCATGAGCCTGGCCATTGTGGACAAGCGTCGGCAAAAGGCCAATTCCTGCGAAGTAATGAATATTATCGGCGATGTCAAGGGGAAAGACTGTATTCTTTTTGATGATATGATCGACACCGCCGGTTCTCTTTGCAATGCCTGCAAAGCACTGCGCGAAGTTGGCGGCGCAAACCGGCTTTATGGCTGTGCCAGCCATGGTGTTCTTTCCGGCCCCGCTCTGGAGCGAATCGAAAACAGCTATTTTGAAGAGGTTCGCATTCTTGACACCATTCCTATGCCAAAAGGCTACACCGGCGAGAAAATAAAACAGCTGACTGTCGCCGACATGTTCGCCGAAGCCATTACCAGGATTGATGAAGAAACCTCCATTTCCTCTCTGTTCTAATGCTTTTTTCCAAAAAATCCGGCATAGAATTTTTAATCGTCGGTCTGGGTAATCCGGGAAGTAAATATTGGAACACACGGCACAACGTAGGTTTTGCGGCACTTGACGCCTTAGCCGAAGATCTCCATACCAAGGTAGACCGGGTAAAGTTTCAGGGGTTAACAGGGCAAGCTGATCTCAATGGAAAAAAAGCGCTTCTTTTGAAACCTACCACATATATGAATCTCAGTGGTCAGTCTGTTGCCGCTGCCGCAAAGTTCTATAAGATCCCACCAGAGCATATTCTGGTAATGTTTGACGATATTTCGCTGGAACTCGGGCGGTTGAGAATTCGGAAAAACGGTTCTGCCGGCGGACACAATGGCGTCAAGAGCATTATCTCTTCCATTGGCTCCCAAGACTTTCCTCGCATTAAAATCGGTGTTGGAGCCAAACCGCATCCTGATTATGATTTGGCGGACTGGGTTCTTTCCGTGTTTCCCTATGACCAGCGGGAAGCCATGGCTGAAACCTATCGGAGAGCGGCTCAGGCTGCAATTGTGTTGATCACCCAGGGTCCGGATGCCGCTGCTAACTGCTTTAATGGCAAATAAATTCTCTTCATCGAAATATTCGACAATATTAGGCTGCATCCAAATGGATGCAGCCCTTAGCTGTTTCTCAAATTTTTGTAAAGGAGTCTTTTCCGTGAATCTGCTAAGCACCGCACTCCGTGGTCTGCCGGAGTACCGCTCTCTGCTCCAGGGAATGGATGCTCCTTCCGCTTCAGCCATTACAGGCCTTTCTTCGATTCATCGAGCGCATATGGCCGCTGCACTTCGGCAGGATACGGGGCGTCCGATCCTGATTGTCTGTCAGGACGATTTAGCTGCATCTCGTATGACGCAGGAGCTTTCTGGTTTTTTTGGGGAAACTCCTCCGCTTTTTCCCACTCGAGAACTGGCGCTGATTGGCGCCGCCTCCGTCTCGCGCGGTTGGGAGCAGAAACGACTGGGAATGCTCCATCGTTTAATCCACCAGGGCTTCCCGATAATGGTCACCTCTATTGAAGCCATGAGCCTTCAAACCATGCCGCGTAGTTCCCTGCTCTCCGCTTCTTTCCCCCTGGCGGTCGGTGGCAGTTATCATATGGATGAGCTGTTAAACCGCCTTACGCTGCTGGGGTATCGCCGCAGCACGCTAGTGGAGGGCGTGGGACAATTCGCCCTGCGCGGTGGTATCCTCGATGTCTACTCGCCCGCAGCAAAGGCTCCGGTACGAGCGGAGTTTTTCGGAGACGAGCTGGATTCCATGGGCTTTTTTGATACCACTTCACAGCGCCGTACGGAAAATACAGAAGAAATTCTGCTGCTTCCCACAGCTGAAGTACTGCCACAGCTTCACAGCGGCGGTATAAATGGGTTGGTAAAAGACCTGGAAGCCATACTATCCCGCCAAAAACGCCGGAAACATCCCAACGAAGCTCTGATCAAAACTTTACAACAGGATATCGATGCGTTATCCTCTGGTACTGTTTTTTCTGCTGCGGACCGATATGCAGCCCTGATTTACCCGCAACGAGAAACTTTAACTGATTATCTGTTCCCTGAAACTATTGTAATTTTTTCTGATCGTATTGCCATTGAGCGTCATCAGAAACAACAACAGGAAGAATTGGGCCAGAGTTTGGATTCTCTTCTTGAAAACGGTATGCTTGTTGGAGAATTATGTGAATTCTATGAAAATTTTGAGGAAACCTGCAACAAACTCTCAAAAAATAACGTCATATATATGGATAACTTTTTATCCGCTGCTTATCCGGAATCTCTGCCTCCCCAGCAACTTTTGAGTGTTACCGTCAAACAGCTTCCCTCTTATGGCGGTTCATTGGATACCGCTGTTGGGGACATGCAGCATTATGCAAACAGCGGTTTTGGCACGTTAGTGCTCTGTGGTTCCCGTCACCGAGGCGAGCTCTTGCTGGAAGCAATGGAAAGTCGCGGTGTCAAAGGATCCTTGGCCTTTCCTCTGAATACCCTGCCTCAGCCCGGCCAAATTCTCCTGGCCGAAGGCTCTCTGGCTGCGGGGATGGAATACCCTTCTTTGAAGCTGGCCATTCTCACAGAGGGACAAATCACCGCACAACCGACGAAAAAGCCTCGCCGCAGGCGAAAAAAGGACGCCACGAACCGCCAAAAGCTATCCTCTTTTACCGATTTGTCCCCGGGAGATCTGGTGGTTCACGAAGCCCACGGAATTGGCAGATTCTGCGGCGTCGAACAAATGAAATTGGATGGTGTTGTGAAGGACTACATTAAAATTGCTTATCAGGGAACGGACGTACTTTATGTTCCCGCCACACAACTTGACATGGTGTCAAAATATATTGGCGCAGGCGAAGAGAGTCCTGTCCGGTTGAACCGCCTGAGCGGTGACAGTTGGGAGAAAACCAAGAAAAAAGCAAAAGCTGCTGCAAAAGACTTGGCAGCAGGGCTGATTCAACTCTATGCGCAACGCAAACGTTTGCCCGGCTATGCCTTTTCACCAGATTCTCCATGGCAGCAGGAATTTGAGGACAGTTTTCCCTATGCTGAAACCGACGATCAGCTTCGCTGTATTGATGAAATCAAAGCAGATATGGAATCTCCTACTCCTATGGATCGGCTGCTTTGCGGCGATGTGGGTTTCGGGAAAACAGAGGTGGCGCTCCGTGCCGCGATGAAGTGCATTCTGGATGGAAAGCAGTGCGCCATACTTGTACCTACTACCGTTTTGGCCCAGCAGCATTATGTCACGGCCATGGGCCGATTTGCAGGCTTCCCAGTGAATATAGACGTCCTCTCCCGTTTTCGCTCTACATCCCAACAGCGAAAGACGCTCCATGCCATGGAAAGCGGTACGGTGGATCTTGTTGTCGGCACCCACAAGCTGCTACAGAAAAATGTCAAGTTTAAAAATCTCGGTCTTTTGATCGTAGACGAAGAGCAGCGCTTTGGCGTATCCCATAAAGAGCGCCTCAAGGAACTCTCTCAGGGAGTAGATGTTCTGACGCTCTCGGCAACGCCAATTCCTCGGACGCTCAATATGGCATTAAGCGGGCTGCGGGATATGTCCACCATTGAAGAGCCCCCTGGAGATCGTTACCCTGTGCAAACCTATGTAATCGAACATGATTATGACGTCCTCGCCGATGCAATCCGTCGGGAAATCGGCCGTGGCGGTCAAGTGTATTACCTCCACAACCGAGTAGATTCCATTCATCAAACGGCCGCCCGCCTTCAGCAGCGGCTGCCCGATGTATCCATTGGTATTGGCCACGGAAAAATGAATGAAGAGGCCCTCAGCGACGTCATGCAGCAGATGGCCGACGGAGATCTCCAGGTTCTGGTTTGCACCACAATCATTGAAACCGGAATAGACATTCCCAATGTCAATACATTGATTATTGAGGACGCCGACCGATTGGGGCTCAGTCAGCTACACCAGCTCCGGGGACGTGTCGGACGCAGCAACCGCCACGCCTATGCTTATCTGACCTTCCGGCGTGGAAAGGTTCTCTCTGAGGTCGCAGAAAAACGTATGAGCGCCATCCGGGAATTCGCTGAATTTGGATCCGGATTCAAAATTGCTATGCGTGATCTTGAGATTCGGGGAGCCGGCAATCTGCTTGGCGCTGAGCAGTCCGGCCACATGATTTCTGTGGGTTATGATATGTACCTGAAACTCTTAGAAGAGGCGGTGCTGGAACAAAAGGGTGAAACACCCCCAGAAGAAAAAAGCTGTTCTGCCGATCTCAATGTATCGGCAAATATCCCCGAGACTTTTGTTCCTTCCGGCGAAGGCCGCATGGAACTATACCGGCGTATCGCCGCCATCCGATCTGAAACCGACGCTGACGACGTAATGGACGAGATAATTGACCGCTACGGCGAACCGCCCAAGTCTGTTATTGCATTGATCTCTATCGCACTGCTCCGTTCCCAAGCTGCGGAGGTCGGTGTTCAGGAAATTACGCAGAAAGGAAATACTGTTCTCTTTACCCTCAGGAGTATCGATTTCCAAGCTGTCAGCGGCATCTGTGCTGATCCTCAGCTCAAAAAACGGGTCTTGTTTTCCGCCGGTGACACACCAAAACTCACCCTGAAATTGGAAAAAAATGAAAATCCTTTGAAAGCATGTGAAACCTTCATCAAGAAATTTACAGAATTTTCTATCAAAGAAACGCATTAGTCTCTTTATTTCGGCAAAAATATCGCTAAATTATTAAAAAATAGTGAAATCAATTGAAAAACACCGCAAGCCACGGTATAATAGGCTCAAAAAAACACGGCAGGTCTCTACTGCCTCGAGTTAGGTGGAGATTATGATAAATCAAGAAACAAACGATAAATCCCCCAATCGGCAAACAAGTACATCCGGTAAAAAACCTGTGCAGCGCCCCTCTTCTGGCCAACGGCCGGCAAATGGTCAACGTCCGGCTAACGGGCAGCGTACCAACGGCCAACGCTCGGCAAATGGTCAACGGCCAGCCAACAGACAGCACTCCAGCGGACAGCGTCGTCCGCCGCAGAACAGCAGCAGGAAAAAGAAAAAGCGCGTCAGTCCGCTCCTCGTCACGCTGATTGTTGCACTCGTCTTGGTTATTGCAGTGTTTGCAGGCGTAGGCATTTACGCCATGCGTTACAGTGGCTACGATAAGATTCTTCCCAATGTCTATGTGGCAGGCATTGACATCGGCGGCATGACAAAAGAAGAAGCAACCGAAGCCATCGAAACTGCGCTTTCAGAAACGACACAGCAGAGTGTAAATGTGAATCTGCCAGATAGAGTGCTCACTTTCACACCCCAGCAGGATACAATCCTGATCAATGTGGATCAAGCGGTGGAGGAAGCCTATGCATATGGGCGCACCAGCACAAGCCCCTTTGCTATTGCCCGCGCAATTAAAGCGGCACAGCGCACCAGAAATGACATTGATATCACTTCTGCGGTTCAAGTGGATACCGAATATATCCACAACCTGATTGATGAGACCGCCGCCGAAGTAAACACAGCTTTAGTGGAGTCTGATGTCCGGACAGATATGGAAAACCATACAATTACTGTCACCATTGGTACACCCGGCCGTTCGATTGACACTGAGGAACTGTATAACCTGGTAACAAACGCTTTTACAAACGGCGATTATAGTGACATTGATTTTGATTACGACATGACCTATCCTGCCACCGTTCAGCTGGATACGCTCTATGAACAAATGACCACAGAGCCAAAGAATGCAGAATATAACCCGGATACCGACAGTGTCGAAGCTGAAACTGTGGGCTATACTCCGGCTGTGGCATTGGACGAAGCAAACGAACAGCTGGCTATGGCATCTGCCGGGGATGTCCTCACCTTTACATTTGATGCCACGCAGCCCGAAATCACAGCAGAACAATTAAGCTCTATGCTTTTCCGAGATACGCTGGCGAAATATGGGTCCTATTACAGCAGTAACTGGGGTCGCACTAAAAACCTGGAACTGGCTTGTGAAGCAATTGATGGTACCGTTATTCAGCCCGGCGACGTGTTCTCCTTTAACGATGTTGTCGGAGAACGCACCGCAGAAAAGGGTTATCAGGAAGCCATTGTCTATGTATCCGGCAACTCAGAAAACCAGCTGGGCGGCGGTGTATGCCAGGTTTCTTCCACCATATATTATTGCGCCATGTATGCAGATCTGGAAATTGTGGAACGAACCGAACATCAGTACATTGTAGACTATGTTCCCGGCGGTCTGGACGCTACGGTATACTGGGGCAGTCTGGATTTCCAATTCCGCAACAGCACAAATTATCCGCTGAAGGTTAACGCATATCTCTCAGGTGGAAGATGCTGGATTGAACTCATTGGTACCGATGAAACCGGATATGAAATAGAAATTGAAAGCGAATGCGTTTCTACAGAACCCTTCAGTGTGATCGAAACAAATGATCCTAATGAAGTTCAAAGCGGATACACGGGATATGTCTATAAAATTACCCGTTATGTTTACGACTCCGATGGAAATTTGATTCGCACCGATTCCACGGAAGACCTGGATGCAATGGGCGGTCTTGGCACCAGCACCTATTCTAAGCGCGATAAAATAGTCTACTCAGGCAGCAGTGGTGGCAGCTCGGATCCTGATCCTACTCCAAGTACGGATCCCACGCCAAGTACGGATCCTACACCGAGCACGGATCCCACGCCAAGTACAGATCCTACACCGAGCACAGATCCCACGCCAAGTACGGATCCTACGCCAACCACAGAGCCTACGCCAACCACGGATCCAAACCCTCCAACGGAACCGGCAACGCCTGAAACGCCAACAGAATAGCTTAGGACGCACTGTGACATCACAGTGCGTCCTCTTTTTATCAGCGATTAAAGCTTTCAGCATCAAACGTCAGTACCAGATAATAACGCTGTCCCGGCTCCTGAAGCGCCTCTTCTAACTTCCTTTGAATTTCTTCCTCCTGACATCGCATTTCATAGGGCACTACCACGTCAAAAATCAGGTTTGTATGCTCTGGACCGACAACCATGCGAAAATCATGAAATGAAAGTCTTGGATCAATTTCCCGAAGTTTTTGATCTACCTTCTCCCGCATGCGTCTGACTTCTGCATCGTCCGTCACGACAGGGTCGTAATGGATCGTCAAATGAATGTGATGATCCTGTAAAAACATGCGCTCAATATTATCAATCATATTATGGATCTCCATAACATCTTCATTGCGGTCTACTTCCACATGAATACTGGCAAATGTCTGCCCGGGGCCATAATCGTGTACCATCAGGTCATGGACGCCCAAAATACGGTCATCATAGTGAAGCACTTCATTTTTCACCATATGTACCAACTCTTCGTCTGCTGGTGCCCCCAGCAGCGGACTGATGGTTTCCTTTGCAATCTCCACTCCGCTGTAAAGAATAAACAGCGCTACCAGGAATCCAATATATCCGTCCAGATTCCATCCGGTCACCTGCGCAATCACCGCAGCCGCCAATACCGCCCCAGTGGAAATCACATCATTCCGGCTGTCTGCCGCCGTCGCAATCAGTGACGTGCTGGATATTCGTTTCCCTAAATCACGGTTAAAGAGCGCCATCCAAAGCTTTACGCCAATGGACAATACCAGCACCAACACCAAAGCTACAGAAAAGTCCACGGCTTCCGGATGCAATATTTTCTCAAAAGAGCTCTTGGCCAACTGCACTCCAATAATTAAAATCAAAGCCGCTACTGTAAGCCCAGACAGATATTCAATGCGAGCATGACCATATGGATGCTCTTCATCTTCCGGTTTTTGCGCCAGCCGAAATCCTACCAACGTCACAATGGATGAAGACGCATCAGATAAGTTGTTCACTGCATCCGCCGTAATGGAAACGCTTCCGCTGATTGTACCAATAATCAGCTTCGCCGCAAACAGAAGCAAATTGCAGACAATCCCCACGGCGCCTGCTAACGTTCCGTACGCGCCTCGAACCCCCGGGTCCTCTACTTGCTCCCTATTTTTTACAAACAATCGTACCAACAAATTGGTCATATTTTTCCCTCCCATGTTTACGGAATATTTTACCCTGTTTTTCACAAGGATGCAAGTATGCGCCTTGACTTTTTTAGGAAAGCTGATACCATAGAATTATCATTTTTCAGAAAGGTGTTGGGTCAATGATAGCATTGCCTGAGAATAGTGCGCTTCCCTTGTATCAACAGCTTTATCAGCAGCTTCGCCGGGAAATACAGTCAGGTAATCTATCTGTCGGAGCAAAACTTCCCTCCAAACGAAAGCTTTCCGAGCAGCTGGGCGTGTCCATCAACACCGTCGAGGGGGCTTATACGCAACTGGAGGCCGAGGGTTTCATTGTCTCCAGCCCCAGACGCGGTTTTTATGTCTTGGAAACCGGCCAGCTCCCACAACCAGAGGTATCTTCGCCCCCGGCGTCATATCGTCCCCCTTCCTGTTCGGCTCCTACATACTCCGTCGACTTTTCACCCTCCGGCATGGCACGCCAGCAGTTCCCCTTTGGCGTTTGGCGGAGACTCCTCAAAAACTGTTTCAACGAATACGACGAACGCCTTCTTCTTCGCACCCCACAGAAGGGAGATCCCGGTTTACGCAAAGCTGTCGCCGAATACCTCTATCGGGCACGCGGCGTTCGATGCACCCCGGAACAAATTATTATGGGCGCAGGCAGTGATAATCTTCTGTATATCCTGTCTTATATTCTTCCAAATCAGTTTACACTGGCCGTTGAAAATCCCCTATATAACCAAGCCTACACTTTGTTCGCCCGTATGGGGCACGGTCTGTGCGCCGTCCCGGTGGGATCTGATGGAATCTCTCTTTCAGCGCTCCCCCAGAGAGACGACGTACTTGTCTATATTACGCCATCTCATCAATATCCATTGGGCTATGCGATGCCAATTGGCCAGCGAACTGCGCTGCTTCGCTGGAGCAGTCAGGGAGCAAACCGTTATATCATTGAAGATGACTATGATTCGGAGTTTCGCTATTCTTCGCGTCCGATTCCATCTCTTCAGAGCATTGATCAGTGGGGCCGCGTAATCTATCTTGGAACCTTCTCTCGCAGCGTCGCGCCAGCATTACGCATCAGTTATATGGTGCTGCCTCCGTCGCTGTTGGATCTGTTCCATCAGAGTTACCAAGGCTATGCCTCCACAGTCTCCGGCTTCGAACAGGCGGTTCTGCGGGAGTTTATGATTTCAGGCCACTTTGAAACCCATGTAAACCGCATGAGAATTTATTACCGTGCAAGACGCCAATGCCTGGTAGAAGCGTTAGCGCCCATGGCCTCCGCCATGGAAATTCTAGGCGAGCCGGCGGGCCATCATGTAACGCTACGCATGAAAAGCGGCATAACAGAGCAGGAACTGGTTTCCTCCGCAGCGCAGGTGGGGGTACGGGTTTACCCGGTCTCCCCCTATTTCCTCGGCGAAGTGCCGGAGGAATATCACAGTACGGTTTTACTGGGTTTTGGCGGTCTGAACGACCAGGAAATCCGCAAAGGCGTTGAACTGCTGCTGGACGCCTGGAATCAACAAGGAGATTATCACAATGAATCCTGACACCACACCAATCATTACCTTCGTGGGAAAATCCGGTACCGGAAAAACAACTTTTTTGGAAAAACTGATCCCGGTTTTAAAGGCAAGAGGCTATCGATTAGCCGTGCTCAAGCATGACGCACATCAATTTGAAGTCGACAAGCCCGGTAAAGATACCTATCGGTTTTCTGCTGCCGGAGCCGATGTGGTGACTATCTCTAACGCAGAAAAATTTGCGATGATGGAGCATCCGGTTGCAGAGCTTACAATACAGGATATTGTTTCCCGTCTGCCCACTGTGGATCTTGTCCTGACGGAAGGCTATAAAAAAAGCAGATATCCTAAAATTGAAATCCATCGTGCTGCGCTTCATCGTCCTCTGATTGCCCCACCAGAACAGATTCTGGCCATCATGACAGATGAACCCCTAGATTCCTCGGCTCTCCAACTGGACTTGGAGGATATAACCGGTTGTGCAGACACAATCGAGGCTTATCTGAAAAGCTTTCATGCCCAATGAACGTTGAACATCCTCAAATTTTTTAAATTTTGTCTTATACTTCTTTCATTTTATGGAAAAATATTGTATGATAAGAATCAGATTTTGTAACCAGCCCGCACAGAAATGGAGGCTCCTATGTCTGGACATGTATCGCACAGCCGTCGCCCCAGAAAAGTCTGGCTTCGTATACTGCTTGGCATCTTAATTTGTCTGGCGGTTTTCATACTGACTATTGTAATTGTCGTCAATATTATGCTTAATAAAATCGGGCGTCCCGATCCCAACGAAACTTACCTGACGCCCGAAGAATTGACTGAACTGGACAAGACAAATCTGCGTGAAGCCATCGACGATGCTCCAGAGCCAAATGTCGTCTATCCTAAACTGGACGAATCACAAATTCAATGGAGTACTCCAAATCAGGCAATTCAGACCAGCCAAGATATTGTGAATATTCTGCTGATTGGACAGGACCGCCGTGCTGGTGAAACCAGAGCCAGAAGTGACTCTATGATTTTAGTCACCTTTAATAAAACCCAAAAGACAATTATTCTCACTTCTTTCCTACGGGATCTTTATGTCCAGATTCCCGGCTATGAAAATAATCGGCTCAACGCAGCATATGCATTTGGAGGCATGGAACTGTTAGATGACACGCTGGAAGAAAACTTTGGCATACAGATTGACGCCAACCTGGAGGTGGATTTTTCCGGTTTTTCCTCCATTATTGACGTGCTGGGCGGTGTCGATATCACCCTGACGCCTACGGAGGCGGATTATTTGGGCTTGCCTGAAGGTCTCAATCATATGGATGGCGATACCGCGTTAGAATACTCCCGTATCCGCTATTTAGACTCTGATTTTGGCCGAACAAACCGTCAGCGCAAAATTCTTACAATTCCGCAAAAAATCTGGGGCTTGCCGACTTTTTCTCCCTGACGGATCAGTTATTCCCCCTATTAACTACAGACATGAGCAACTTAAAGATAATCTCTATGATTACGGAACTGTTTCCCATGCTCTCTTCCAGCCATTTAGAAACTCTCTGTATTCCTGCAGAAGGCACCTATTCTTTTCATACTGTAAATGGCATGTCCGTTATTGTAGCCGATTTTGATGCCAACCAAAATATCTTGGCAGAAACCCTCGCTCCAAGCACAGAAAATTGATAAAAATCCATATGAATCCCGCTCCTCCATAGGTTGATTTTGGGCTTTTGCACAGTTGTACACACCATTGCGTCAAATGTCCATCATAAGCGGATTTTTGGGGTTTTACTTTTCTCTTGAAGAAATATATTGACACTTTTTCTCTTCTTTTTCCGGCTATTCTCTCTATTTTTTCAAATTACGGCAAAAGTTTGTTCTATTTTCTACATTTTTTACTCTTGAATGATCGTAACATCCAGTTTCTGTATTTATATGTCCGCACATCAAAGACACCTGTCTTTATTTTTTAACAATTTTTGGCGCATATCCTGTAGAATCATACGAAACAATCTGTAATATCAGGAAAAAAACTATTGTTTTTTCATAAAACCTATGCTATTATCCCTATAGCAGATGTCCCTCTGCTGTAATCACAGCGTTGCATAACCAGCTTCGCTGTAAAATTCACGATCGGAGGAGATCAATCACTATGAACATGAAAAAAATCCTTGCAATGCTTTTGGCAGTATGCATGATTCTTTCCATGGCTGCCTGCGGCAGCTCGGAAAGTTCTACTACTGCCGGAAGTACCACTGATGGCTCAACAGAAGCCACCGACTCCACCGCGGATGCCCCTGCAGCCTCTGGCGGCGAAGTCTCCGTCTTCTATTATTCGTACGCTGATACTTACATTTCCAGCGTCCGTACGGCTTTGGATGCCGCTCTGACTTCCGCTGGCGTCAACTATGTGGACTATGACTCCAACAACAGTCAGACCACCCAGACAGAGCAGATTCAGACCGCTATTTCCAAGGGTACTTCCATGCTGATTGTCAACCTGGTAGACTCCGGCTCAGAAGATGCCGCTACAAACATCATTAACATGGCCAAGGAAAAGGACATCCCCGTCATTTTCTTCAACCGCGCAGTCAGCACTGCTGATGACGGCGGCGAGGCTGTTATCTCCAGCTATGAAAAATGTGCTTTCGTTGGTACAGACTACGAGATGGCCGGCCACATGCAGGGCCAGATGATCGGCGAGTACTTGGTTGAGAACTACGACACTGTGGATCTCAACGGCGACGGCAAGATCTCTTATGTTATGTTCAAAGGCGACGAAGCCAACGCAGAGGCTATTGCCCGTACGCAGTACGGTGTGGAAGACGCCAACGCCGTTCTCACCGAAGCAGGCAAGCCTGAGCTGGAATTTTATGATTCCGCTAACTCTAACAAATATCTTGTAGACCAGAATGGCGCTTGGTCTGCACAGGCTGCTACAGATTACATGCAGACCATTCTGTCCCAGTATTCCGAAGCCAACGGCAATATGGTTGAGCTGGTCATTGCAAACAATGATGATATGGCTTTGGGTGCTATCTCTGCTTTGCAGAACGCTGGTTACAACAAAGAAGGGGCTACCATTATTCCTGTATTTGGTGTTGACGCCACCGATGCAGCAAAGGAAAAGATTGCTGACGGTTCTATGATCGGTACCATTAAGCAGGATGCCGAAGGCATGGCTAATACCATCGCTTTGATTGCCCAGAACTTCCAGGGCGGTAAGGATACCTTTGACGGTGTGGACACCGCAAATGTGGTAGGCACCTGGCGTGTGAATATCCCCTACGCTACCTACACCGGCGAATAAGTTTTCATTTGCGACAATTGCAGCCGCGCTCTAGGCGCGGCTGCCTTGCAAATATGTATGTAGGAGGCGAAATAATTGGACGGTAACAATCCCCGGACTTCGCAGCAGAAATCTGACGCGCCAGTTCTTCTGCGGATGGAAGGTATTTCAAAATCTTTTCCCGGCGTCAAAGCGTTGGATAACGTGTCTTTAACAGTGCGCGCCGGTACAGTTCACGCCCTAATGGGAGAAAATGGAGCAGGAAAATCTACCCTGATGAAATGTCTCTTCGGTGTTTATAATAAAGATGCCGGTCATATCTACTTGGATGGCCAAGAAGTCAATTTTAAAAACTCCAAGGAAGCTTTGGAGCATGGCGTTGCCATGGTTCACCAGGAACTAAACCAGGCGCTTAAGCGCAATGTCATGGACAATATTTGGCTGGGCCGTTATCCTAAAAACGGTTTTTTAGTCTCAGAGAAAAAAATGTACCAAGACACTATGGCTGTCTTTAACGATCTCAATATTCACGTTAACCCGAAAACAATTATGAGTACCATGCCTGTCTCACAGCGGCAAATGGTCGAAATCGCAAAAGCTGTTTCTTTCCATTCTAAGGTCATCGTCTTTGACGAGCCAACCTCCTCTCTGACCGAGGTCGAAGTAGAGCATCTGTTTGAAATTATCAACATGTTGCGCGACCGCGGTTGTGGCATTATTTATATTTCCCATAAAATGGATGAGATCCTTCGGATCTCTGATGATATTACGGTCATGCGCGACGGCACTTGGGTAGCTACTGAGCCTGTAGAGAACATGACCATGGATAAAATTATTAAATTGATGGTGGGCCGTGAACTTACAAACCGTTTCCCTCCCAAAGACAATGTGGTGAGTTCTGAAGTATCTCTGTCCGTGGAAAATCTTACGGGACTGTATTCCAACCTGGATAACGTTTCTTTTCAGGCTCATTCCGGAGAAATCCTCGGTATTGCCGGTCTGGACGGCTCTGGAAGAACAGAAACACTGGAAACTATTTTTGGTGTTGCTGCCAAGAAAAGCGGCACCATTCACCTGCATGGCCGCGAGGTAAAGAATCATTCCGCGCGGGAATCCGTATCCAACGGATTTGCACTGCTTACAGAGGAGCGCCGAGCCACCGGTATTTTCGGTATTCTGAATATTCGTGATAATACCACCATTTCCAGCTTGAAAAAATATCTGCACGGTGGTTTTCTGAGCAATAACGAAATGAAAAAAAGCACAGATTGGTCCATTGATGCCATGCGTATAAAAACCCCCAGTCAATCTACAAAAATCCGCTCTCTTTCCGGTGGTAACCAACAAAAGGTTATTTTGGGCCGCTGGCTTTTAACAGATCCGGAGATTTTGCTTTTAGACGAACCTACCCGGGGCATTGATGTAGGCGCAAAATATGAGATATATCAGCTCATCATTGATTTAGCAAAGCAGGGAAAAACCATCATTATGGTTTCGTCAGAAATGCCTGAATTGCTTGGTATCTGTGACCGTATTCTTGTGATGTCTGGCGGGCGCCTGGCCGGCGAAGTAAACGCCAAAACCGCAACCCAAGAGGAAATCATGACCCTGGCGGCAAAATACGCATAAGAGGAGGAGCTCACCTGTGGCTGAAAACAACGTATCCGTAAAAAAGAAGAACTCCCTACATGCTAAATGGGAGCATTTCAAATCTTTATCTAAACAGGATAAACGGCGAACCATTGTGGATATTTTATTCAACAATGCAATGTATATTGTCATTGTCCTGGCGGTCATCTTCATCGCCATCCGTGTTCCTCAGTTTATCTCCCCATCCTCCATCATTAACATTATATCGCTGACTGCAGCAAAATTGCCCATCGCACTTGGCATTGCAGGATGTATCGTTCTCACTGGCACCGACATTTCCGCCGGCCGTGCAGTTGGTCTTTCCGCCTGTATCTCTGCATCGCTGTTGACTACGACAAATAAAATTTTCCCTGGCATGGATGTTATGCCACTTCCACTGGTCATTCTGATTGTTATCGCTGTCGGTGCGCTTATCGGTTTTGTAAACGGTTTCTCCGTTGCAAAATTCAAACTGCACCCCTTTATCGTTACACTTTCTACCCAACTCATTATTTACGGCACAATTTTGCTGTATCTTAAAATGGGTGAAAACAACGGACAGACACTTTCCGGTCTTTCGGAAGGTTACCGAAATCTAGTGGCCGGCGCCTTATTCACCATAGACGGCGTAGCCATTCCCCGTTACGTACTCTACGCCATTATTTTGACTGCCATTATGTGGATTATCTGGAACAAAACCACCTTTGGCAAGAATATGTTTGCTGTCGGTTCCAATGAAGAGGCCGCCAACGTTTCCGGCGTCAATGTCACTGCTACAATCATTCTGGTTTTCGTTTTGGCCGGAATCATGTATAGTATCACTGGATTTTTTGACGGCGCTCGTATCGCCTCGGTCAACGCCAACACTGGATTTAACTACGAATGCGACGCTATTGCTGCGTGTGTTATCGGCGGCGTATCCTTTGTCGGTGGTATCGGTAAAATCAGCGGCATTGTAGTAGGTGTTCTGTTGCTCCAGATTATCTTTACCGGCCTAAACTTCCTGTCCGTGGATCAGAATGCTCTGTATATTATCAAGGGCCTGGTCATCCTGGTAGCATGTGCTATTGACATGCGGAAATACCTGGTCCGCAAATAATTATGGATCCACAGCACCCACAGGAACATCCACGGCAGCTTCGGGGCCTATATCGCCATGTAAAAATTTCAGTGCATACTTTGAATATTGTGATTGTAGTGGGTATCCTGGCCCTGGTCATTGCAGTAATTTGGGCACTGATAACCGGTGGCTATCATGTTACTTTCGATTCCCAAGGCGGTACCGATGTGGTATATCAGGAACTCCGCTACGGTGATCTCATTGACGAACCGGAGGCTCCAACCCGTGAAGGATATACATTCGATGGCTGGTATCAGGATGAAAACTACAGTCTCCCTTGGAACTTTGATACTGATCTAGTTAATGGAGATTTAACCCTTTATGCCAAATGGGTTTCTGATTCCTAGCGCGTTTCCGGGCTCCTGCATAAGCGGGAGTCCGGATTTTTGACAAGGAGTGTATTTATGAAAACATTGTTAGTAAGCGCCTGTCTATTGGGTTGCCAATGCAAATACAACGGTAACTCCAACATTTGCCCGGAAGTACTGAACCTCCGAGACAAGTTTCACTTAATTCCCGTCTGTCCGGAACAACTCGGAGGACTTCCTACTCCCCGTCCCCCGGCAGAACGGCAAGATGATCGAGTCAGGAATCGGGACGGCGTCGATGTAACGAAACAATTTGAGGCCGGCGCGCATGAAGCACTTCGCATAGCAAACCTGTGCTCCTGTTCAGGAGCGATACTAAAATCCCGCAGCCCCTCCTGCGGTTACGGTGAAATCTACGACGGTAGTTTCAGCGGAACGCGCATTCCCGGAAACGGCGTTACCGCTCAATTGCTGTTGGTTCATGGTATCCCCATCTGTTCTGAAGAAAATTTGGACAAAATTCTGAACCTGTGAAAATCTGTGTTTTCTCCCTTGACGCAGAAGGAAAATCATGTTATATTGAAAGCCATTAAGGGAGTAGTCAGCGTCGTTCTCGACGTGATGAAGCCAACAACCTCGGCGCAATTTTGTGTCCTGGCTTCGTATGAAATGACGAGACTTATCTGTATGAGACAGGTAGGTCTCGCTTTTTCTGTCTCATACATGGGGGAACTGTAATGAGCACGATCGAACTTTTTATTATCGCAATTGGTCTGAGCATGGACGCCTTTGCCGTATCTATCTGTAAGGGACTGTCAGTCGGAAAGCTTCAATTAAAGCACGCTCTGATCTGCGGACTCTACTTTGGCGGTTTTCAGGCATTGATGCCACTCCTTGGATGGCTGTTGGGCAGTCAGTTTCAGTCTCTTATCACCAGTGTAGATCACTGGATCGCCTTTGTCCTCCTGGGTATTATCGGCTTTAACATGATAAAAGAATCCCGCTCTCAGGAGGAGGAATGTCCCAGTGCATCCTTTGGCGTCAAAGCCATGCTTCCAATGGCGCTGGCCACCAGTATCGATGCATTGGCAATCGGCGTGACATTTGCTTTCCTGGACGTCAGTATTGTCCCGGCTGTCAGTTTCATTGGCGTAATCACTTTTATATGCTCAGCCATTGGTGTGAAAATCGGCAATGTTTTTGGACTGCGGTTTAAGTCCAAAGCAGAACTGTTCGGCGGACTTGTACTGATTGCCATGGGATTCAAAATCCTAATTGAACATCTGTTTTTTGCCGGTTAACTCATAAAAATCCCCCATAAGGGAATGTATAACAAGAGACCACTCATTTCAGGCAGGAGGTTTAGTATGAAAGAGTATCTATCAGAATCAGCAGAAGTCCTGTCTCAACAACAAACTTCTGCGCAGGGCCTTTCCGCTCAAGAAGCCGCTGCCCGGTTGGCCAAAGTGGGTCCCAACAAATTGGCCGAGGGTAAGAAGGTAACTTTACTTCAGCGCTTTTTGAAAGAACTGGCAGACCCCATGATTATCATCCTAATTGTGGCTGCCGTGATTTCCGGCATCACCGCTATATATTCCGGTGAGTCCTTTGCAGACGTCATTATTATTATGATCGTGGTAGTTATCAACGCAGTTCTTGGTGTGGTTCAGGAAAGCAAGGCAGAAAAGGCCATTGCCGCACTTCAGGAAATTGCCGCCGCCACTTCTAAAGTTCTGCGGGATGGCCGTCAAAGTACCATCCGCAGCGAAGAGTTGGTTCCCGGCGACATTATCGTCTTAGAAGCCGGCGACGCCGTTCCTGCTGATGCCCGTATCATCGAGTCCGCCAGCATGAAAATCGAGGAGGCCGCCCTAACCGGAGAATCCGTCCCTGTCAGCAAACTAGTCGACGCACTCCAGTTAAACGGCGAAAAAGATATTCCTCTCGGCGATCGGAAAAACATGGTCTATATGGGCTCTACCGTGGTATACGGTCGCGGCAAAGCGGTTGTCACTGGTACCGGCATGAACACAGAAATGGGCAAGATTGCCGGCGCTCTTACTGCTGCCAAGGAAGATCAAACTCCTCTCCAGCGGAAACTGAGCCAGCTTAGTAAGATTCTCAGCGCCCTAGTTCTTGGAATTTGTGTAATTATTTTTGCCATTGATTTGATTCGCGCTTATCCCAACATCACCGGCACCAGCATTCTCGACACCTTTATGGTGGCCGTGAGCCTTGCTGTCGCAGCCATCCCTGAGGGTCTGGCCGCTGTTGTGACAATCGTCCTATCCATCGGCGTTACCAAGATGTCCGCCAACAACGCCATCATCCGTAAGCTTACTGCCGTAGAAACCCTCGGTTGTACACAAATCATCTGCTCTGATAAAACTGGTACCCTGACGCAAAACAAAATGACCGTGGTGGAACATTCTGGCGAAGATATCAATCGTCTGGCTCTTGCAATGGAACTATGTTCCGATGCGGAACTGGATGAAGACGGAGAAGCCATCGGCGAGCCTACGGAATGCGCATTGGTAAACGACGGCGCGAAATTGGGATTGCCCAAAAGCGAGTATAAGAAAACATATCCCCGTATCGGAGAGGCTCCGTTTGATTCTGGTCGTAAGATGATGTCCACGGTTCACCGCACCCCCGAAGGCAGCATTCTGCAATTTACCAAGGGCGCTCCTGACGAGGTATTAAAACGATGTTCTCATTTCTGGAACGGAAGCGAATCCATTCCTATGACCGAGCAGCTTCGTCAAAATATATTGTCTTCCAATAAGGCTATGGCCGATCAGGCCCTTCGTGTATTATGCGGCGCACAGAGGACATGGGATTCTGTCCCGCCCGACTATGAAGCTGCAACACTGGAGCAGGATCTTTGCTATCTGGGTCTGTCCGGAATGATAGACCCAATCCGTCCCGAGGTTAAGGCCGCAATCGCCGAGTGCCGGCAAGCGGGCATTCGTCCCATTATGATTACCGGAGATCACAAGGACACCGCCGTTGCCATCGCCAAACAGCTTGGAATTTTGGAGGACGGTCAAACAGCCATCACCGGTTCTCAGCTGAACGACCTCTCCGACGATGAATTGGCCCAGCATATTGAAGAATTTTCCGTTTACGCCCGTGTACAGCCAGAACATAAAGTTCGGATCGTCAACGCTTGGAAGAAAAAAGGCTGTATCACCGCCATGACCGGCGACGGTGTTAATGATGCTCCTTCCATTAAATCTGCGGACATTGGCGTGGGCATGGGAATCACAGGCACCGATGTAACCAAGAATGTAGCAGACATGGTATTGGCGGATGATAACTTTGCTACCATTGTATCCGCTGTAGAAGAAGGCCGGCGAATCTATGACAACATTCGAAAGGCAATTCAGTTCTTGCTGGCTTCCAATTTGGCAGAAGTTCTGTCTATTTTTGCCGCCACTCTCATGAGCTTTACCATTCTCCAACCGGTGCATCTTCTTTGGATCAACCTGATTACGGACTGCTTCCCCGCTCTGGCTCTGGGCATGGAGGAAAGCGAACCCGATATTATGCAGCGTAAACCCAGAAATGCAAAAGAGGGCATTTTTGCTGGCGGTCTGGGCGTAGATGTGTTCCTTCAGGGCTTTATCGTCACATGTTTAACCCTTGCCGCGTACTTTGTCGGCCACTTTATGGAGGCCGGCATCTGGGAAATTACCGATAGCGCTGACGGTATGACGATGGCATTTTTGACGTTGTCTATGGTGGAAATCTGCCACTCCTTCAATATGCGCTCCCGCAGAAAATCTGTATTTTCTCTAAAACATCACAACAAGTGGCTCTGGGGCGCCATGCTTCTTTCTCTGGTGCTGACTACCGCAGTAATCTATGTTCCGTTCCTGTCCGATGCTTTCGGCTTTGAACACATTAGCTTGGCCGAATATGCCGTTGCACTTGCCCTGGCCATCTGCATCATCCCGATTATGGAACTCGTCAAATTGATTCAGCGGACTTACGCACGGCGTCATTCTTAACGAAACAAACGGCCATAGCTTTTCATGCTAAGACGTCCGTTTAATTCGCAAGCATAAAAATGTCCGGTGCATGCAGTATGCACCGGACATTTTTCTATTCAATCGTCCCGCCGCCAAATACGGTATCTCCATCATAGAGCACTACTGCCTGTCCAGACGTTACCGCTCGTTGCGGTGCATCAAATTTTACGCAAAGCCGATTCCCCGTCAAAAACGCTCGGCATGGCTGTTCTGTCTGTCGATAGCGAATCTTTGCTTTCAATGCTCTTCCTTCTGGTGGGATCGACTCTGCCAGATTCACATTTAGGGCCGTAAGCTCTCTTGTAAACAGGGCGTCATTGGAACCCAACGTCACTGTATTGTTTGCCATGTCTTTTCCAAGCACGTAGAGCCGTGACTCTGCTGAAACACCAAGCCCTTTTCTCTGCCCAAGTGTATATCGAACCGCTCCTTTGTGCTGCCCCAGGACATGTCCATTTGGGTCAATAAAGTCTCCCGGATCATATTTTTTCCCAGTGTATTGCTCTAGAAACGTTCCATAATCCCCATCTGGGATAAAACATATATCTTGACTTTCCTGTTTTTTTGCATTGATAAATCCATGCTTCTCTGCGATTTGCCGTACTTGTGCTTTTGTAAGCTCCCCCAGAGGAAATAATGTATGGGATAGCTGTTCTTGAGATAAAAAGTATAGCACATATGATTGATCTTTCTCCAGATCTGCCGCCTTTCTCAGGCGAAGCGCCCCCGCTGAATCTGATACAATCCTGGCATAGTGTCCCGTTGCAATGTAGTCGCAACCCAATTCCTGCGCCTTCTGCCACAGGGCGCCAAATTTTAAATGCCGGTTGCAGGCAATACACGGATTGGGTGTTCTTCCGTTTTCATATTCCATCGCAAAGGGCACAACCACATTTCGATCAAATTCAGAGGTAAAATCAAAAATATAATGTGGAATTCCCAACCGAAGGCATACGTTTTTTGCATCATCTGCATCATTCAGAGCTCCACACACTCCATCTGCTCCAGTATGAAGCTTCATTGTCACGCCAATGCAGTCATATCCCTGTTCTTTCAGCAGACATGCTGCGACGGAGGAATCTACCCCGCCGCTCATACCAATCATACAGGTTGGCATATTCTCTAGCCTCCCAGCCGGATCATTTCATTGATACAACGCTGTGCCCCAGAGATAACCTCCGGCTCCAGCTCGATCACTTCGCCGCCCTGTCCCTTGACACATAAAAGCACATCTGCCAAGGTGGTCATTTTCATATCGGGGCAAACAAGCGATTTGGACAAATAGTGGAACCGCTTATCCGGACACTCAAACTGAAGGTGCTCCAGGATACTGGTCTCAGTCCCAATGATGAACTCCTTCACATCAGATTCTCTTGCAAATTGCATAATCCCTGTCGTAGACCCCACATAGTCTGCAGCTCTCACCACTTCCGGTTGACATTCGGGATGTACCAGCAGCAACGCACCAGGATGGTTTCTCCGCGCTGCCTCTACGTCCCGCTTTGTTACCAGCGCATGCCTGGGACAGCCGCCTTTCAAAAACCGAATATTTTTCTCCGGCACCTGTTCTGCCACATATTGCGCCAAATTTTGGTCCGGAACAAACAAAATATTCTCCTGCTTCATGGCCTTTATAATCTTTACAGCCGAGGAGGAGGTTACGCATACATCACAGATTGTCTTGAGCCGAGATGTTGTATTAATATAACATACGACCGCATAACCAGGATACTGCGGTAAAATCGCTTCAATATCTTCCCGGTCCATTTGATCGGCCATGGGACATCCAGCCTCAGGATGACTTAAAATCACTGTTTTTTCTGGCGCCAGCACCTTGCAGGTTTCCGCCATAAAACGGACACCGCACATTAACACAGTCCGATGCTCGTCCTTTGCCGCTTGGACGCTCAGTCCATAGGAGTCCCCCACATAGTCTGCTACATCCAGGATCTCCTGCCCCTGATAAGCATGTGCCAAAATGCACACATCATTTTCTTTCTTGAATCGTAGAATCTCCTGCTGCATCTCACAAATTGTCATTGTATATCCTCCTCACAGGTAGATGCCGGCGCCTCCTTAATCCTGTCCGGCTTTTGACACTTAGCGTTATTATACGCAGAAAAACCACCCTTTGTCAACACGAATCCCCACTTTTATACTATGATTTATGCAAAAAATAGCACTTGATTTCCTATCATTCCTATCGTATATTAGGATATAATAACATTTTGGGAGGGAATTGCAGTGAAACTATCCACTCGTGGCCGTTATGCCCTCAGAATGATGCTGGACATTGCTCTGCACCCTGGTGAAACCAGCGTATCTTTAAAATCTATTGCCCAACGCCAGAACATATCCGTTAAATACTTAGAACAAATCGTCACTCCCCTTGTACGAGGAGGTTATCTGCGGGCCAGCCGAGGGGCCCAGGGAGGTTATCAGCTCAATCGTCCCCCAGAGGAATATACTGTTGGCACCATTCTCCGAGTCATTGAAGGTAGCTTGTCCCCGGTTGCCTGCCTGGATGCCGACGAGTGCATATGTGACCGCCAGAGTCAGTGTGTCACTGTCGAAGTCTACCGACAAATTGACGCGGCCATTGACTCGGTCGTAAACAATATCACGCTAAAGGATTTGGTGGACATGCAATATAAAAAATGGGGCAAAACTCCTCCGCCCAAAGAATGACATATCAAACAAACCGCTTGCTGTTTCAATTCTCACAGCAAGCGGTTTTCCTGACTTTGTCGTTATGTTTCATTTTTTGCCCGTCGAACCATCGCCCGGAACATCAACAGATACGTTACAAAACTCCATAACAAAAGCCCCACACCTATCAGGATCAGCACATTGGACAATATCGAAGGAATCCCCGGCACCAGCAATAACAGTACCATCATCGCATAGAGATAAAAGGTCGTCACTTTTCCACACCACATGGCACCATCGTTATACCCGGCTTGCTTTACCGCATAGAGCCCGTATATTCCCTGCCCAACTTCTTTAATCACCAAAATCAACAGCAAAAGCTTCATAAATTGATAATGGCGGCACAGGCAAAACGCAACTACAGCCTGGGTCAGCTTATCTGCGATTGGATCCAGCACTTTCCCCAACTCTGAAATCATATGAAAATGTCTGGCAATTTTCCCATCCGCAAAATCCGTCAGTCCCGATAGCGCAAGCACGCCTATGGCATAGTAATAATCGCTCTGGCTGTCTGCGTTCCAGTAAATTACTGCAAACACGCCCGCTAAAATCAGCCGGAATACACTCAATAGATTCGGTATGGTCAAGATTCGTCGTGTGTGGATATCCCTTTGGGCCATCGGCGTATCTCCCCTCTCAATTTCATCGTTTTTCGTGCAGGTCCCCCATCCAGCGCTGGCAAAACCCAAAATGGAGCCATCTGAAGCGGGTTTTTCCGAACCGGCGCGGTAAGCGTTTTATAGTTTTCATAAAGTCGAGACCGGGTTTTTATCGTTCTTGATAAGGTGATTCCAGACGCTGACAAGCTCCCCTTTGTTTTCTGATAAAAGTATACCGCCCGTTCCAATACCGTTACAGTCGTTACATATTGCAGATAGCAAAAATTAAAGCTCGTATCTTCACACCAAGAAAGATCTTCCGGGCAGGAAACTGCTCTTCGCCGGATCAGACTGCGCTTATAAAGCTTGTTCCACAAAACACCGTAATAAAAATTTCCAGGCGCCCGCATCATGTTTTCTACATATTCATCCTTCGTCATGATGCCGGAAACGCCTATACTACTATGCTCATAAACCCGTCGGCCTGAAACCCGATAAAACCCCGCTGTAATCAATTCACTTCCTGTCTTAATTGCAGCAGCTACCAACACCTCTGTCGCATCCCGAGTCACCCAGTCGTCACTGTCACAAAACTGAATGTACTCGCCATTTGCCTCAGCCATAGCGCGGTTCCTTCCAGCGGCTACTCCCTGGTGTGCCTGCCGCAACAAACGAAACCGGGAATCTTTTTCACAATATTCCGTGCAAATCGCACGGCTCCCATCTGTGCTTCCATCATCCACCAACAACACTTCTATGTTGTCATAACTTTGATTTCTGATCCTTCCCAGACACTTTCGAAGAGTTTTTTCTGCATTATAAATGGGGATAATAATGCTAACCAGCGGCTGGTTCACGCTGCATCCCCCCTTGGGAAAACTATTTCATCCTTCAACAATCAAACATGTTCATTATAAACAGCCGTTTTGACAAAGTCAACGGTCATTTCTGTCCGTACAATTTCACACACTGTGAACAATTTGTTAATTTCCTTCGCCCCTCTTGCTTTCCCTGTTGTTTTGATATAACATTTTATGCGAAAAACAATTTCCATAAGAAAGGATATTTCTCATGCTGAACATTCTGAAACTACTACGCAGACATGTAGGCACAATTCTCGTGATCCTGCTACTGCTGGTGGCAGAGGCATGGTGCGATCTTGCATTGCCGGGATATACCAGCGACATTGTAGATGTTGGCATCCAGCAGAATGGGATTGACTCAACTCTGCCTGAGACGCTTCGTCCCGAAAGCTTTCAGGTGCTAACCCTGCTGATGGATCAATCAGATGCTGATCTTGCCCGGCGCAGCTATTCTTTGGAGGATGACCGCTATACACTGACAGATTCCATTTCCAAGGAAGAGCAACAGCAGCTCTCTGACGCCTTTGCGCTGCCCATGGCGCTGTGTTACCAGGCAAAACAAAGCGGCGAAATAGACCTCTCCGCCCTGCCTGCTGCCGTGGAATCCGGTGTAGTCACACCGGAACAGTTGATCGACATGCGCGACGAAGCCCAGGCACAAATGACCGAAATCAGCGATACTATGCTCGATCAAGTTGCAATTGAGTACATGAAGGAAGAATACACTGCTCTGGACATGGATCTCGACGCAATGCAACGGAATTATTTGATTCTGGCAGGCGCAAAAATGCTGGGCGTTACGCTGCTCTCTGTATTGTCCGTTATTATCATTACACTACTAGCCAGCCGTACAGCCGCCGCAGTAAGCCGCGACCTCCGGGAAAAGGTCTACAGCCATGTACTGTCTTTTTCCTCGGCAGAAATGGATCAGTTTTCCACCGCCTCTCTCATCACTCGTTCTACCAACGACATTCAACAAGTACAAATGGTAATTGTAATGCTGCTTCGAATGGTATTATATGCTCCCATTCTTGGCATAGGCGGCATTATCAAAGTCACAAACACCCGTACCGGCCTTGGCTGGATTATCGCTGTCGCGGTAGGATGTCTTCTGGGTGTGGTTTTAATTCTGGTCTCTATTGCCATGCCGAAATTTAAGAAAATGCAGACCTTAGTGGATGATTTGAACTTGGTAAGCCGGGAAATCCTGACCGGAATTCCCGTCATTCGTGCATTCTCCCGTGAGGAGTTTGAAATCCGTCACTTTGATAAGGCTAATACCAACCTCAAGAACAATCAGCTCTTTGTGAACCGCACAATGGCTATTATGTATCCCATGATGATGATAATTATGTATGGGATTACCGCATTGATTGTTTGGTGCGGCGCCAAGGGTATTAACTTGGGTACCATGCAGACCGGCGATTTGACTGCCTTCATCACCTACACCATGCAGATTGTCATGGCGTTTATGATGATTACAATGGTTTCCATCATGCTTCCTCGTGCCTCCGTCGCCGCCACTCGTATTATGGAAGTGCTAAATACCCAACCCACGATCCACGATCCCAGCACCCCAGTTTCCGTGGATCGTCAGGCCGCAAAAGGCATTGTGACCTTCCACGATGTCTCTTTCACTTATCCTGGCGGTACGGCGCCAGCTCTGGAGCACATCAGTTTTACAGCTCATCCCGGCCAAACCACCGCTATCATCGGTTCCACCGGTTGCGGAAAATCTACTTTGATTCATCTGATTCCCCGATTCTATGATGTGACAGAGGGATCTATTACAATTGACGGCACTGATATTCGCGATATGACGCAGGCTGATCTGCGTAGCCTCTTGGGTTTTGTCCCACAGAAGGGCATTCTATTTTCCGGTGACATTGAGAGTAACCTGAAATTTGGCGGCAATAACATTACCGACGAGGATATGCACCAGGCCGCCGAAATCGCGCAGGCCGCGGACTTCATTGCAGAAAAGCCAGACGGCTATTCCGCTCCCATTGCACAGGGCGGTACTAATGTCTCCGGCGGGCAAAAACAGCGTCTTTCCATTGCTCGGGCCATTGCAAAACATCCAAAGATTTATCTCTTTGACGACAGTTTTTCAGCTTTGGACTATAAAACCGATGCAAAGCTGCGGCAGGTTTTACATGAAAGTATGGATGACGCCACGGTAATTTTGGTTGCCCAGCGTATCTCCACCGTTCTTCATGCACAGGAAATTCTTGTGTTAGACGAGGGAAAAATTGTGGGCCGGGGCACCCATGAAGAACTGCTGAAAAACTGTCCCGAATATTTAGAAATTGCAAAGAGTCAGCTTTCTCCCAAAGAGTTGGGGCTGGAAGGAGGCGAGGACAATGGCTGATCAGCACAACCGCCGCATGCACGGACCAGGAGCTATGCATAGCGTTGAAAAACCTAAAAACTTTGGGGGTGCCATCAAGCAGCTCCTACGATATATGGGACGCTATAAAATAGGCATTTTGTTTGTCCTGTTATTTGCCATTGGCAGTACGGTCTTCAATATCCACGGTCCAAAAATTATGGGCAACGCAGTAACTGAAATCTATAACGGTTTAGTTGCCAAGGTATCTGGCACCGGCGGTATTGATTTTGATAAAATATTTTCCATTCTGATGACCATGATCGCCATTTATGCAGCGGCGGCACTATTAAATTTTCTGCAAACCTGGCTGATGACAGGTATCTCGCAAAAGATCTGCTATCGCATGCGTCGAGAGATCTCAGAAAAAATTCATCGGCTTCCCATGCGTTACTTTGAAAGCCGAACTGTGGGTGAGGTGCTTTCCCGCATCACCAACGATGTGGATACTTTAGGCCAAAGCATGGGACAAAGCGTCACACAGCTTGTGACCTCTATCACGACCATTATCGGCGTCTTATATATGATGCTGACGATTTCTCCCCTGATGACGCTGATCGCTTTGGTAATTCTACCGATTTCCGCAGTTCTTGTGATGCTGATCGTCAAAGTGAGTCAAAAATACTTTACGGCTCAACAGCGTCTACTTGGTGAAGTAAACGGACAGGTGGAGGAGACTTACTCCGGTCAAAATGTGGTGAAAGCTTTTAATCGGGAGGCCATCGTCAAAGAAGAGTTTTCCCGTACCAATCGTCAATTATATACCTCCGCTTGGAAATCCCAATTTCTATCGGGTCTCATGATGCCGATTATGACTTTTGTCGGAAATTTGGGTTATGTTGCGGTCGCTTTGTCCGGCTCCATGCTCGC
The DNA here is from genome assembly GCA_902475435.1 of uncultured Eubacteriales bacterium. Classification (GTDB taxonomy): domain Bacteria; phylum Bacillota; class Clostridia; order Oscillospirales; family Oscillospiraceae; genus HGM13006. Next base: position 103,175 of record CABRZL010000001.1, read on the forward strand.
TGTGTCCGGCACCATCGCTGTCGGTGACATTGTATCTTTTATCAGCTATGTCAAGAACTTTACGCAGCCTATCACCCAATTAGCACAGGTCAGCAATATGCTCCAATCCATGGCTGCGGCCGCAGAACGAGTCTTTGAATTTCTGGACGAAGAAGAGGAAACACAGGGGAAAGAAAACGCTCTGCCCTCTGCTGCAAACGCCCAGGGGCATGTGACCTTTCAACACGTTCAGTTCGGGTATAGTCCTGATAAAATCATCATTCATGATTTCAACTGTGACGTGAAGCCTGGACAAATGGTAGCCATTGTCGGTCCCACCGGTGCCGGAAAAACCACCATGGTAAAACTGCTGATGCGGTTTTACGATGTGAACCAGGGCGCCATTTTGTTGGATGGTCATGACATTCGTGACTATAACCGCGGCGGCCTCCGAGAAGGTTTTGGGATGGTACTCCAAGACACTTGGCTCTTCAAAGGTACCATTATGGAAAACATCCGTTATGGCCGCCTGGACGCTACCGATGATGAAGTGATTGCTGCCGCCAAAGCTGCACACGCGGATCACTTTATCCGCACATTGCCCGGAGGTTATCAGATGGAACTCAATGAGGAAGCATCCAATGTTTCTTTGGGCCAGCGGCAGCTCCTTACCATTGCACGAGCGATTCTGGCCGACAATCCTATCTTAATACTCGACGAAGCGACATCTTCTGTGGACACCCGCACAGAACAGCTGATTCAATCCGCTATGGAGAATCTGCTGAAAGGTCGCACTAGCTTTGTGATTGCCCATCGACTGAGTACAATCCGCAACGCAGATGTGATTCTCGTCATGAAAGACGGCGATATAATAGAACAGGGGAACCACGAATCACTTCTGAAAAAGGGCGGTTTTTATGCCGAGCTTTGGAATAGTCAATTTGCAGACGTAGGATAAACAAGTCCTCCGCAAGAATTCCTTGCGGAGGACTCTATATTCAAATATCTAATACCAGGGCTCAATCATAACTCACTGGAAAATCCACTGTCATCATTACAGGAAGATAGCGTCCGAGCGGTATCCCCTCGGACGCTATCTTGCGCTGTCACGGCTAAAATTAGCTTTTAGTTATATTCATAAGAGCTGGCATCAAAGGCTGTCCCGCGCCAGGTACTCTCTACCAAGTATCCATCGGACACCGTCAGAATATATACATCATCAATGGTAATATCCTCTTCATAGGGGTTCATAACTTCATTGACCATATCTACTACCGACTGTCCATACAGTCCATAACAGGATGCCCCGTTATAGTCCACACCTTCTCCGGGCAAGGTATTTTGTTGAATATCATTCAAGCCGGCCAGAAGCACATGTAAGGCCAGATAGCGAATATTCGCACCATCCAAATCCGTAATCATGTTGTTCATAACCGCCTGATATACCGCTGGCAGCCTAAGCCATTTGGAAGGAGCCATACATTGCTGAATCATTGCTTTCAGGAAGCTCTGCTGTACATACTGCCGCTGAATATCTGCCATAAGATATCCGGAACGATATCGGCAGACCGCCAATGCCTGATCGCCATTAAGCAGCTGCTCCCCAGCCATGAGTTCAATCGCTTCGCCGGTGTCGGGATCATTTACAGTCATATCCATGGGCACATCGAAAGTCACTCCGCCCATGGCATCTACCGCGTCCTTGAATACACGATAATTGATCACTACATAGCCATCCGGCCGGAATCCCAACAGCGTTTTCACCTGATCCATCAGAGCCTGCGCCCCTTCATCTCCTCCGCCGGCAAGCCCGTAAACACCGTTCAGCTTTGGAACTGCCGCCCCGTTGTCCACAATAGTATCCCGCGGCAGACTTGTCAATGATACCGTGCCATTTTTCTCATCCAGCGTAGCAATCATCATCGTGTCAGTTCGCGTTTCTTCCTCATCCGTCGCACAGATCAAAATATTAAAGAATCCGGATTTTCTAGTATGAACCCCGTCCTGTGACTGCTCTGGCGCCCGAAACAGCAGAAAATACAGCGCTGCTAAAATTCCCGCCAGGATTAACAGAAAAATCAGGAAGTTCCGGAAACCGTGGCGTTTCTTCCGACGTTTTCTCCGGGGACGCTGTTCATAGGTATCATAATCATACCCCTCTGCATAATCCGCCATACGACGGGCCTGCTGCCGAGATCTCTGGCGGGACTGTTGAGACGCGTATTGACGGGAGCGGCTGTATGGGTCCGGGTTTCGCTTGCCCGCTGCCCGGGCCGCCATGGACATTCGCCCCTCATAGCCTTCGTCATAATCATATTCATCGTCAGAATAGCCGTACTCTTCATCATCATAGTAGCCATTATTATAGTCCTGTCCGCCATCATAATAGCCATCGTCATACCCTTGATTATTAGCATAACTGCCATTATCATAGCTCTGGCCATTATAATAACCGTTGTCATATCCCTGACCATCATCATAATAACCATTGTTATAATCCTGACCACTTCCATAATAGCCATTGCTATTGTTTTGGCCGCCAGTCTGCCGGGTGGCATCTCCGTTTGGCATCCCGGAAAACCCGTTTCGGTATACACGGGTCTCATCCATATCCCCGTGAGAATTGTAAGAACCGCTATTGGGGGAGGACCCATTATAATTTCCTCTATTAGACATATTTGCTCCTTCTTAGAATGTGACCACATCCTCCAACGCTTTCTCCGCGGGAGTCACCTCCAAGGCTGTTAAAACGGGTCCCATATCTTTATACATTTTATGATATCGCAGAGAAATCTTTGCTGTTACCCAAACCCAATCCCGTTGGGAAAGCTGCTCTGCGCCAGGCCAGTTGCACACAAAGCCCATAAACTGAATGTCTTCCACACAGCAGGTCATAATAAACCTTCCTGGCACAAACGCGTCCTTTTCTTTCTTCTTCAGATGCGCTACCTGGGCCTTAAATTTCACTGTCTTACCGGAATACTTTTTCATATCCTCGGTAATATCCCGATACCAGATTCCATAGTCATTGTCTTGAATCTCAATGACATCTGCATTGATATCAAAGGGCAGCGGGTCTTCAATGTCGTCATATTCTACTTCTCCCGCCGCATCTTCATAAACAATGTCACAACGCCGGTTAATGGCTCGTACAATCTTGTGGAGTTCCATTTTATCGGTATTCTCATCCACGCGATTGAAGACAATCATCTCACAGCCGCCTACTTTATCTACCACCAGTGCACGCATATTCGCATTATACAAAGGAAATGTAGCAGCTTCGGCAAACATGATCTCCTGATAAACCACCCAGCTTTTCGGCAGTTTGGCATAGAAATCGCTGACAGTCTGCATCCCGTTGAGTTCTACACACACGCGTTCTGCCCGGTACTTCTTCCGCATATTCTCCAGCTGTTCCTCGTCCAGGGCCTCCTGATCCTCAATCACCTCAATATATACGTTGGGCGCAGCAAAAGAGGAGGGATCATACTCTTCTTCTCCTTCCTCACAAACCAGAAGCAGCGTTTTCTCTCCGGCATTAAAACGCTCGTCCTCTAACGTCTCCTGAATAAACCGGGTCTTTCCAGAATCCAAGAATCCTGTAAATACATAGACAGGTATCGCCATGGCCTACCTCCTGCTTATCCTTCGAACAGGGCGGCAATGGCATCTTCATCAATTTGAGATCCAATGACGCAGATCCGCCCCGTAATGCCAGCAGTACCAGTTCGAACATTTGGCTCCCCAGGTACATAGTCAAAATGAATCCACGAACCTTCCGGCCCTGGCACGATTCCCTTGGCACGAAGAATCACGCCGTATGTTTCACTGTCCTCCAAGGCCTTCAGACACTGGAGAATTTTTTCTTGGGTAAATGTTCTCGGTGTCTCCATACCCCAGGATGTAAATATCTCGTCGGCATGATGGTGGTGCCCGTGTTTATGCTCATGTTGATGCTCGTGTGCATGTTCATGCCCATGCTCGTGTCCATGCTCATGTTCATGCTCGTGGTGATGACAACTGCATTCGGGATCATCGCACTCCCCCTCTGAATGGGACGCCAGCGCCGCCAGCGCGGCCTGAAGCGAATCCTTTTGTTCCATGGCCTCTACAATCTGCCGGCCGGTAAGCTGCTCCCACGGCGTAGTGACAATGACAGCGCTGGGGTTCTTTTCACGAATCATCTGAACCACTGTACGAAGTTTGTCCTCATTCATATTAGACGTACGAGAAAGAACAATAGTTCCAGCATGTTCAATTTGATTATTATAAAATTCACCAAAATTCTTCATATAAATCTTGCATTTTGTGGCGTCCGCCACAGTGACCATATATCCAATTTCCATATCGTCAATTCCAGCCCGCTCCACCGCCTGTGCTACGTCACTGAGCTTTCCAACGCCAGAGGGCTCAATCAGAATACGGTCTGGATGATATTCCTCCATCACTTTTTTCAGTGCTTTTCCAAAATCCCCCACCAGGGAACAGCAAATGCATCCAGAATTCATTTCTGTAATCTGAATTCCGGCTTCCTGAAGAAATCCTCCATCGATTCCAATTTCTCCAAATTCATTTTCAATCAGCACAATTTTCTGTCCAGCGTAGACTTCTTGCAGTAGCTTTTTAATAAGCGTTGTTTTTCCAGCTCCCAAAAATCCGGAAAAAATATCAATTTTCGTCATAAAACACACCTTCTGTATCTATCAAAGCAGCCGAAACCGGCTGCATATTTTCTTTATTATACCACAATCTCGCAAGCTTCCCACAGTTTTTCTGCGATGTTTTAGAAATTTTTACAAATGTTAATTCAAAACATGTTTTTCCATCCATTTCCCGCGAACAAATCGGACGGTATACCAAATATCTCGATTAAACCAGTCCACAAACATCGCAATCCAAACTCCCAGAACGCCGAAGCTCAGGAATCGAATTAACACAACACACAACGCAACCCGGAATATCCACATGGATCCAGCCGATACCAACATGCTGAACTTCACATCTCCCGCAGCCCGCATACCATTGGGCAGCGTAAATGCCAGCGGCCAGATAAACGGTTTAACCAAGGTAATCACCAACATCATCTGTGAAACAACGGCTGCACTTTCCGCGCTGATTCCGCTCAGCTCGCAAATTTTGTCCACCGAGAAGAAAATCAAAATTCCCGTCAGAAGAATCAGAATTTCGGAATAAACCGTCAGCTTGATGGAATAATACTTCGCTTCCTCTGGTTTTCCAGCCCCCATGCACTGTCCGGCCACGGTCACCAATCCCAGACCTATAGCCATAGACGGCATAGACGTAAAATATTCCATGGTATTGATTACTGCCTGCGCGGCAATCTCCGCTGTAGACAATGTTGCAACTGTGCTCTGCACCATAAGTTTTCCAAACTGAAACATGCCGTTCTCTACACCAGTGGGAATTCCCACCCGTAGGATCGTTTTGATAAGCTTCCAATCCGGACGAATCTTTATGTATTGGTCCAGTACGATGATCTGGCCCGGCCGGTGATGCAGCCATAAAATCACCACACACTGAAATACGCGAGATAAGGTCGTGCTGAGAGCCGCTCCAAAAACGCCCCAATGAAATACAAAAATAAATATTGCATTGCCTGCAATATTTAACAAATTTCCCACAGCGGATACGATCATAGGCAACTTGGAATTTCCGGCAGCCCGATATAACGCCGCACTGGCATCATAAACACCAATAAAAGGATACGACAATGCCGTTACAAAAAAATAGGTCAGAGCCGCATCCATAACGTCCTGCTCTACATTTCCAAACACTGCACTCAATAACGGCCGGCGCAGCAAAACGCATATAACACAGCATACCAATGAAATTGCCGATACGCATAGCAACACCTGTCGTGCCGCCCGGTTAGCCCCCTGCTGGTCATGCGCCCCCAAGAACTGCGCGCAGGCAATGGTGCCACCAGTAGCAGTTGCAGTAAAGAGCATCAGCATCAAGTTATTTACAGAATCCACCAGGCTCACACCGGATACCGCCGCATCTCCAACCCGGGCCACCATCATGGTATCGGCCGTTCCCATCAGCGCTGTAAAAAGCTGTTCAATAATCAGCGGCAGCAAAAGCCGCAAAAGATCCTGATTGGAAAACAAACTTCCTTTTGTTCGAAGCAACTGAACCTCTTCTTTCGTTTAAACATTTTCCCGGCTCAAAAAGAAAGACACACAGACAGGGGACCAGCCCATCTGCGTGTCTTATCAGGAAGAAGGAGAAATGAAAAAGAATTGTTATGCTTATATAATACACGGCATATATTACGGGAACCACCAAATTTCTGTGAAATTTTTATAAAGTTCTCAGTAATATTTGTGTAACATTTACATTTTCGTCTCCTATAGCAGATGATTTGCCATTGTCACAATGAAATTCCCTACAGGGCCTAGTCCTCCTGTCAGCAGTCCCGCCTGACTGCAAACTGCCACAGCCACCACGATAACCAACAATCCACCTATACCCCCTGCAAGTGCTCCACCAGCTCGATTCAAAGTGTGGATCACGGGCAATCGATCCACTACGTTGACAGCAAGCGCCACACTGTGAAGCACCAAATATAAAATTAAAAATGCTGCAAAAAAGATAACAACTCCGGCGATCTGTTCTACAATTGCATGAGCCGCTGCTTTGGCCGCCGCCTCCACCGCAGGTTCCAACGCCGCTGACGTCCCCTCTGTTACGGACTCTTCCACATCCAGGCCAAATCGCTGGAGAAGCGCAGCCAAATCAGACAGCGTCATGGATTGACCGCCTATAGAAAGTCCAGCATCCCCGGCATCTTCGATCGCCTGTTGCGTCCCCTGTTCCAGTTGGTCTGCAATACCAGCCTGAATCGTACCCGCTATCTTTGGCTCAAGATACTCCACAACACTGGGCGTCAGCATTCTCTGGGCCGCAGATGCCCCAAGGCAACACAGCACCACCACCAGAAGGCTGAGCAAACTCATCAGCAAGCCCTTACGATACCCCGACAGTATACAAGCCACCAGGATTAATAGTAATATAACATCAATCAGCATGATTCCGTCCTTTCTCAGATTCTATAATCTCATGCATTCTTTGTAAAAGCGCCTTACGCTCATTGCAGCACCGCTCTTCCAGCACATCATCCAACAGCCGTCCCAACAAACACCCTACTTGCGGACCCGGACGAACTCCCATTGCAAGCACATCTTTCCCGTTTACCGCAAGATCTCGAACGGAAAAGCACTGTTCCTCTTCAAGCACTTGCCGGGCCAGCTTTGTAAATTCTATTACCGCATTGTACCGTGCTACGGATCTCTGCGTTTTCACATGTGCAAGGCAATCTGCCCGTTTTACCTCCAACAGTTGAAACAACAGATCCGATCCGTATCGATTAATCCACCGGCGGACAGTCTTCCGATTTGGCAGGACATCTTCATCATGGTGCCGCACCAGTTCTCCTACTTTCTCCATGGTAACTTTATCGACATGTAGCCGGGTGAAAATATTTTTGGTCAGTTCTTCGCTATAAATCGGGTGTCCGTAAAAGTGCCCTATTCCTGCTGCATCCAACGTAAAGCAGGCTGGTTTTCCCAAATCATGGAGCAGCAATGTCCATCGCACCAGCAGGTCTGGCGCTGAATGGCCGACTGCTTCGATCGTGTGTCCCCAGACATCCCGGTTATGATAGGGACTCCGCTGCAAAAAGCCCATTGCCGGTTTAATTTCCGGCAAAACAACTTGAAGCACTGCTCCAAATTGATTCAAAACCGCTGACACCCCGGTACCAATCAACATTTCCGTCAATTCCCGGTAGATGCGCTCCCCGCTGATTTCCCTTAACAAGGATTTATTACGCTCCATGGCCGCAGCAGTCTTCGGTTCAATCGAAAAGTCCAGCTTAGACGCGAACCGCATTGCTCGAAGAATCCGCAATGCGTCTTCCTGAAATCGCTGATCCGGATCTCCCACACAGCGAATCACTCTCTTCTCCAAATCCGCCTGTCCATCGAAAAGGTCAATCAGTTTCCCATCCAGACCTGCCGCCATGGCATTAACGGTAAAATCCCTTCGTTGGAGATCCTCCCGCAACGATCCCACAAACGCAACCTGCCTCGGACTGCGGTGATTGAAATACTCCCCATCCCGCCGAAATGTCGTAATTTCAACCGGCTCTCCTTGCATGAAAACAGTCACTGTACCATGTTTTAGACCCGTTTCGACGATACGATATTCAGAAAAGCACTGCTCTACTTCTTCCGGCAAGGCAGCGGTACAGATATCCCAATCCCCCGGCGTACGCCCCAAAAGGGTATCTCGAACGCAGCCGCCCACCACATAGGCAGAATAGCCATGATCTAACAGCCGCTTCAACACATTTTGGGCAGTTTCTTCCAGCTCCACAGCAGACACACCTACTTTCGACAGGTTTTAACATGATGAAACCATACGGCGAAGGATCTCTCCTCCGCCGCAGTTTCACACGTTTATCTCAGTTCTTCAGGCTGTGAAGCGGCGCAGGAATACGACCACCTCGGGCCACAAATCGCTCAGCGCTCTTGTCATGGACGGGCATTACCGGAGCCGAGCCGAACAATCCGCCAAACTCCAACTCATCCCCCACAGCTTTCCCAATGGCAGGGATGATTCGAACTGCCGTCGTCTTGTTATTCACAACGCCGATAGCCGCCTCGTCCGCAATAATCGCCGAAATCGTGCTGGCAGATGTACTTCCGGGAATCGCAATCATATCAAGGCCCACAGAGCAAACACACGTCATCGCCTCTAACTTATCCAGCGTCAAAGTCCCCAACTTTGCCGCGGCAATCATCCCCTCATCTTCACTGACAGGAATAAACGCACCGGAAAGACCTCCGACATGGTTCGACGCCATTACTCCGCCCTTTTTCACCGCATCATTGAGCATGGCCAAAGCCGCAGTAGTACCGTGCGTTCCGCAGACCTCCACACCGATTTCCTCCAAAATTCGGGCCACAGAATCCCCTTTGGCCGGTGTCGGCGCCAAGCTGAGATCTACAATGCCATAGGGAACCCCCAGCCGGCGGGCAGCCTCTTGTGCAACCAATTGCCCCATCCGTGTAATCTGGAACGCAGTCTTCTTAATGGTCTCTGCCACCACATCGAAAGGCTCTCCCTTAACGCTTTGAAGCGCATGATACACCACGCCGGGACCGGAAACACCCACATTGATCTCACATTCCGGCTCCCCCACTCCGTGAAAGGCGCCGGCCATGAACGGGTTATCCTCCACTGCATTGGCAAACACAACCAATTTCATGCAGCTCCTGCCCTCTCCCTCCGGGGATTTTTGTGCAGTTTCCTGTACAATTTTCCCCATTAACGTCACTGCATCCATGTTGATGCCAGCTCTGGTCGTGGCTACATTCACAGAAGAACAAACATTGTTTGTCGCCGCCAGCGCATCGGGAATGGACAAGATGAGCTTCTTATCTCCCACGGTCATGCCCTTGTGAACCAGCGCGGAAAATCCGCCGATGAGGTTGACACCGCATGCCGCTGCCGCCTTGTCCATTGCCACTGCAAAGGGTACGTAATCGTCGGTCTCGCAGGATTCCGCCACCATGGCAATAGGCGTTACAGAAATACGCTTGTTCACAATCGGTATGCCAAGCTCCCGCTCAATTGCCTCACCGGTTACCACCAATTGATCCGCACAGGAAGTAATCTTATCATAGATCTTCTGCGCAGTAATTTTTGGATCGGGACCACAGCAGTTTCGGAGCGAAATCCCCATCGTGATGGTACGGATATCCAAATGCTGGTGATCAATCATGTCCAGCGTTTGCATGATTTCATTTTGTCTCAGCATGGTTCCACCTCAAATTCTATGCATGGCATTAAAAATGTCCTCCCGCTGGATACGGATCGTCAGTCCCATACGCACGCCCTTCTCATCCAGGGCATCCCGAACCAGATCATAGCTCTTACTGGAAGAGGACAAATCCACCAACATATTCATGACAAAAAAGCCATCCATAACGGTCTGGTTGATATCCAAAATATTAACCTCTAGATTTGCCAATTCCGTGCAGACCCCGGCAATAATACCTACGGCATCCTTGCCGGTGACAGTCACGATTGCTCTCATAATTTTTCCTCCTAAATATATAACTCCTGCCGGCTTATTTCAGCTCATCAAGCGTCAGCGTAAAACTGTCCAGGAAATTGTCTATAAAATAACGCACTTCTGGCATATCCATATCGTCCAGCGCCTGCCGGGTCTGCCGCGCTGCCAGAATAAACTCATGGTTAGAGGCTTTCATCTCTTCCAGGCATTTGATATGCGCGGAAAGTTTGTCCGCTGCTTTCACAATGCGCTGCGTCTCCTGATCTGTTCCCCGCAGAAGCGGTTCATAGCTTTCCCGCAGCTCTTCCGGCAGCATGGCCAACAACTTTTCCGCTGCTACATTTTCCACTTTCTGATAGGCCTCTCGAATTTCCGGATTAAAATATTTCACCGGAGTAGGCAGATCTCCGGTAATAATCTCTCCTGCATCATGAAACAATGCTGTGGTCGCGCATTTTTCTGGAGAAACATTTTTGTTCCCGTAAATCTTCTGTGAAATCAGTGCCAACGCATGGGCCAGCACAGCCACCATATGACTATGCTCCTGGATATTCTCCGGGCAAGAATTCCGCATCAATCCCCATCGCGAAATATAGCGCATCCGGGATAAATACGCATAAAAGGAATAACCCTCGTGACCGTTTTCCAACTTGTCACGAGACTCCGGCATGTTTTGACGTATAAGATCGGTAACTTCCATGAACGAAAACTCCCTTCATACCGATAAACTGAATCGTTTTTATGGTTTTTAGTATAACACGCTTCTGGAAAATTGTAAATCCACAGTTTACCGCTATATATTCGCCAATATGCGTATGGCTCATTCTCCTTGAACCCCTGGTGTCGGCGTTACCTTGCCGTTCTGATGTTTTCATATTTCAGCGGCTCATATTAGACAACCAGCCCATATGCGGTTGCATTTTTCGTGCAAATTCGCTATAATAGAGAAAATAAGCACTGCGTCTGTGCATTTTGACAGTCTCTAGCATCGGAGGTATTTTTTATCATGTCCACTTCTTCGCGCATGGCAATGGTCTATGAAAAGCTCTACAAAGCAGTCTGTAATCAAAATATGAACAATGTTGTGGCCGCCACTCACGAAATTTTTGGGCGGCCAGTATTGTTCGTCGACGAATACTTTCACGTTGTATCCATGCAGCCGTCAGCTCCCATTGGAGATCCCGAATGGGATGAGATCTATAAAAATAAGGCAATGAATCGGGAACAGATTTTCAGTACGCTGGATGAATTTCTCTCCGGAAAGAAGGCGTTTTATCAGCCTTTTTTTGCAAACACCGGCTCTTGCGCGGCTTCTCCCAGGATTTTTGCAGAAGTCGTACAGGATAACACCGTACATGGACACATCATTGTATTTTGGCAAGGCGATCCACCCACCGATGAAGACTTTGAAATCATCGGATTGGTGCTGGACGCCATCTGTCTGCGGATTGCCAGCCGAATCAAATCTATGGGCAGCTGGAATTTGGCTTTGTCCACTAAATTGGAAGACCTCCTGGCCCCCAACACCCCGCCGCATCTGGAACAGCTGGCCTGCGAAGCCATTTCCCGCACTATGCAGCCGGAGTACACCATTTGCGTTGCTACCATCGGCGCGCTGGCCTCACAAAAAGCCTTTGCAGAATATGCCGTCCACGAGCTTCAGCAGCTGTACCGGAACGTGATATGCCTTATCTATGACAATACCATCGTCACACTCTATGGAGGCACCGAACACCATGGTTCCGGCACTCCCATGCCGCGTACCTCCATGGCGGACCGATTGTTTGAGTTCTTTGGCAGTCATAGTATGATTTGCGGCCTTTCAGACAGTTTTACAGATCCGAAAGAAACTCGCTGCCACTACAGGCAGGCACTCTTGACCGCCCGGCTGGCCTTGAAACTTGGCAGGTCCTCTTCTACCACCTTTTCCGATCTAATGCCACTGCCGATTTTTTTATCCGTTTTGGAAAAAGATACTCCGGAAACCTTTATTCATCCTGCGATCTTTAAAATGCGAGCCTATGACAAGGAAAACGGCACTGCCTATGACGAAACCATGCGGCTGTTTTCCTTCAATATGCACAATAAAGATCGCACTGCTTCCGCCCTTTGCATCCACCGGAATACTCTCTTATATCGTTTGGGTCGGATCAGCGAATTGTTCGATCTCCCCTATGAACATGATCAAGTGGCGCTGAACCTGTTATGTAGTTACTTAATTCTGGAGTTGGGCCGCTATGGCACCCCCCAGGATATGAGCCGCCTGTCTTCCACAGAATATCAGGAAGCTGCTAAAGGTGTCGTGGGGAATTAAATCTATCATACAAAAATCCGCCGGCTTAGAAAAGTCGGCGGATTTTTGTACATGATTATCTAATTTTAATATATTTTGTTTCTATATAATTTTTCTTGACTTTAGTATAATAATTCGCTAATATGTTATCGTATTTAAAGCAAAAATTGTTGCGTAATCATGCTAAGGAGAGATACATATGAAAAAACTATTTGCATTGGTGATGGCGGCGGCCATGGCGCTTTCTTTGGTAGGCTGTGGTACAAACACATCCTCTGCTAGCTCTGCTTCTGAGGCCCAGCCTTCCGAAGCGTCTGCCTCTGCATCCGATGCGTCTGCTGTTGAAAATTCTATCGCCGACGCTGCTGGCAGCAGAACTACTTTTACTGTGGGATTTGACGCGGAATACCCTCCCTACGGCTATATGGACGATTCCGGCAAATACACTGGTTTCGATTTGGAGTTGGCGCAAGAGGTTTGTAACCGCAACGGTTGGGAACTCGTAAAACAGCCCATCGACTGGGATGCAAAAGATATGGAACTAAATTCCGGCACCATCGACTGTATTTGGAACGGGTTTACCATGACTGGCCGTGAAGACGACTATACCTTCTCAGTCCCTTATGTAGACAATTCAATTGTATTTGTGGTCATGAATGATTCGGACATTCAAACCAAGGATGATCTAGCCGGAAAAGTAGTTGTAACGCAGGCTGATTCCTCGGCGCTTACCGCCCTCACCAGCGAAGAGGATAACGACGAGAATTTAGCTCTCACCGCTTCCTTTGCAGAACTTCAGCAGGTAGCCGATTACAACACGGCATTTATGAATTTGGAGTCCGGGGCGGTGGACTGCATCGCTGTAGATATTGGCGTAGCCCAGTATCAGCTTACCAGCCGAGGCGATACCTTCCGGATGCTGGAGGAGCCGCTCTCTACAGAGCAGTACGGCATCGGTTTCAAGAAGGGCAATGAAGAACTACGCGACATCGTTCAGAACACCCTATTTGAGATGTACAAAGACGGAACCTTTGATGAAATCGCTGCTAAATATGCCGACTACAACCTGCCCGACATGGTCTGCTTGGGAGACTATGTAGAGTAATTTCGAATCAACCCTGGGGGCAGCTTATTGCTGCCTCCATTTTACTAAGAAAGAAGGGTTTGCATGTCATTCCTTGATATCGTTCGGCAAGTGTTTTCCGGCATGGGTGCCACTTTAACGATATTTTTTTCCACGCTGATTTTTTCCATGCCCCTTGGTCTTTTAGTCGCCATGGGCCGTATGAGCACTTGGGCCCCCTTTCGCTTTATTCGGGAATCTTCCAGCGGTCCTTTGGGGTGGCTTAGGAAATTGAAACCAATACAGCTCATCATTAAATTTCTGATCTCGATACTCCGTGGAACCCCCTTAATGCTTCAGTTGATCGTCTGGTTCTATGGTCCTTACTACCTCTTTGGAATTCGGCTCAATGCTGCATGGCGGGTAGGCGCTACCATTGTGGGCTTTTCCATTAACTATGCCGCCTATTTTGCAGAGATTTTCCGTTCCGGCATCCAGAGCATCCCTCAGGGCCAGCGGGAAGCTGCCAACGTGCTGGGATATAGTAAATCCCAGACTTTTTGTAAGATTATTTTTCCTCAAATGTGCAAACGAGTCCTTCCACCAGTGACAAATGAGATCATTACGTTGGTAAAAGATACCTCTTTGGCCTTTGTTCTAGCTTATACAGAAATGTTTACCATGGCAAAACAGGTAGCTGCCGCAGAAACAACCATTGCCACTGTTTGTCGCCGGCGTATTCTATTATGTGTTCAACCTTTTGATCGCAGGCATCATGGGTAAAGTGGAGCAGAAGCTCGAATATTATCAATAACAGAGGAGCTAAACCATGAAACTATTGGAAATCAACCATTGTAAAAAAGCCTTTGACGAATTGGGGGTAATTCATGACATTTCCTTGTCGGTAAGCGAAGGGGAAGTCGTTGCTATTATTGGTCCCTCCGGCTCCGGGAAGTCCACGCTCCTTCGCTGCGCCACACTTTTAGAACGTATGGACTCCGGCGATTTAATCTATTTGGGAGAATATGCCGCCCAAGACCAAAATGGTAGCGCCGTCTATGCGGACAAACGAAAACTCCGGGAAATCCAAAGCTACTTCGGCCTGGTCTTTCAAAACTTCAATCTGTTTCCTCATTACTCGGTGAAAAAAAATATTATGGACGCTCCCATTCACGTCCAAAAAAAATCCAAGCAGGAATCTGCTGCAAAATGTACCGAGCTGCTTGCCAAAATGGGGCTCAGCGGGAAAGAAGACGCATATCCCTGTCAACTCTCCGGCGGACAACAGCAACGGGTAGCAATTGCCCGAGCGCTGGCCATGAATCCTAAAATTTTATTTTTTGATGAACCCACCTCTGCTCTGGATCCAGAGCTTACCGGCGAAATTTTAAAAGTCATTCGTCAGCTGGCTATGGAGAAAATGACCATGGTAATTGTAACCCATGAGATGAGTTTCGCCCGAGATGTGGCGGATCGAGTGATTTTCATGGACGGCGGCTATATTGTGGAACAGGGTAGCCCCCATGATGTCATCGACAATCCAAAAGAAGACCGTACGCGCCAGTTTCTGGCTCGATTTTCTCAGCTATGAGTATTGTTTTGCGTTATGCCGATCCGGCCGGAAATATTACAGCTATCGTGGAATCGCCCGTCCATCCCGATGACCGAATATCTCTTTCCAAGCGCATCCTGGATCTTGGTAAGGCCGAGCAGGTGGGCTTTGTGGTTCCGCCGCAAAGCGGCGGTGAAGGACGCCTGCAAATGATGGGCGGTGAATTCTGCGGTAATGCTGCCCGCTCATTTGGATATCTGCTGGCAACGGAACATTATTCGAACGGCATTCACAACATTTCTGTCGAAATTTCCGGCATTGCCACTCCTCTTACCATAACAACAGATTTAGACAGCAGTACCGCTTCGGCTGAAATGCCGCTGCCTCTGGGCCTTTCTACGCTTACCGTTGGAACAAAAATGCTTCCCAAAGTGGACTGCCCCGGCATCTGCCATATCATCGTTGAGCATCAGGTTTCCAATGAAACGCTTGTACAGAAAATCCTTGCGGCCGCTCGGCCTTTGCCTTACGAAGCAATTGGCATTTTATTTTTAAACGACCTGCAAATGACGCCGGTGGTTTATGTCCGGTCTACGAACTCTCTGGTCTGGGAGTCCTCCTGCGGATCTGGCAGCACTGCCTGCGGCTGGTTCCTTTCCCGCCAAAAAACAGACGGGCAATATACTTATATGTTTTCTGAACCCGGCGGCTGTATTGAGACAACAGTTCTCGTTTCTAATCACAATGTTTCCCGCATCGCCATTGGCGGCCCGCTTACGTTATCCGCTCCCCTGCGGCTAGATCTTTAAGGCCCTATCCTTCGCTTTTCCAAAGCGCTCCGCACTTTATGACCTACGCATTTGACACTGATTCTTTCTCCTGTTATAATGAGAAAAAGAAATGCAGGGTCATCCTGCAAAATCCCCCAAAGGAGACAGCCAAGTTGAAACGAATCATCCCCCTTTTGACGGTGTTATTGCTTTTTCTCACAGCCTGCGGCTCCGGAGAGTATCGCTCTGGCCTCCATCATGCGGAAATTGATGTAAAGGATTATGGCACGATTTCCGTGGAACTGGATGCAGATACCGCACCGATATCCGTGGAAAATTTTTGCAAACTGGCTGAGGATGGTTTTTATAACGGCTTAACTTTTCATCGTATTATCTCCGGATTTATGATCCAGGGCGGCGATCCCAATGGCGACGGTTCCGGTGGTTCTGATCAAACAATTTATGGCGAATTTTCCTCCAACGGTACAGAAAATAATATTTCCCATGTTCGAGGCACAATCTCCATGGCCCGGTCTGATGACTATAACAGTGCCAGCAGTCAATTCTTCATCGTACACCAGGATACCCCCTCGTTAGATGGGCTTTACGCGGCCTTTGGCCATGTGACAGACGGCATGGATGTGGTGGATGCGATTTGCGAAAACACTCCAGTGGAGGACAACAACGGCACTGTGGCTTGGTGGAATCAGCCGATGATCTCACAAATCCGTATCATCGATTAAATCAAGATAACACAACGGGGTGTCTCTGGAACAGCCAGAGGCACCTTTTGCCTCTTTACCCTTCTTGCTGCTCAAATAACGCCAATGCTGGGGCATATTTCGCCCGGTAGTAGCGTATCTTATCTTCATCCCCTGGCGCAAGCCGACTCCCATCACTGTTGTGTTTGAGATCTGCCAACTTGATCTTTTGGGCTGTCGGATTTGGAAGTAGCCGATGAATATAATCCATATACGCCTCTCCCTTTCTGTGTGTCAGCAACTCCAGCACCTCTAATACATCTTCACAAATCCCGGCTTGTCTGAGATCCTCTATTGTAGTACCTGTGTCTTCTACTACATCATGAAGGAGTGCCGCTGTCACCTCTATTTCCGTCTCCATTTGCTCCGCTAAATGAAACGGATGAAAGATATAAGGAGCCCCGCCCTGATCCCGCTGTCCATGATGCGCCTGATAGGCAATATCCATTGCCAGTTTTGTCTGCATTGTATATAACAAAGTCATTTTTCTCCTTTCGTTCTCATGATATATAGTCCATTTTTCGCGGAAAGGTCGTGTTTTTATGAAGCTCTATATGCAAAATGGTGCGTTTCACTGGGGAAGTCCTGTCGCCCTGCTTGATAAGTCCGGCCGAACACGCTATACATTGACCAGTGATGCATACTCTTTAGGCAAGCGGCTCCATGTGATCGACCTGGCCGGCCGCGAGGCCATCTACATCTACCAGCAGATTCCATCCCTTTTCCCCCGATATGAAATCGAGGTGTATGGAAAACCTGTCGGCGAAATCGTGAAAGATCTGACATCCATTCGGCCTAGATATACGATGGAATCTCTGGAGTGGGAAATTATGGGCTCTGTTGGCACCTGTGATTATGAGATTACCCGGCATAACGCTGCAATTGCGTCCAGCCGCCCCCATCACACCTCCTCCGGCGACGTATTGGTCTTAGAAGTTCACGAACGTGCTGCTGAACTTACCGCATTCGGCATTATGCTAACTATTAACTGCATTTTTGCTGCACAGGAACCAAAACATTTGTGAATCTATTGTAAACGACATTTTCCGGCCACAACAGGCAATCGCTCTATCCCTGAACATCAAGCAAGTCGTTAACCATATCTTGAAAATTTCATTTTATTTTCCCGGAAATAGTTGACTTTTCGTCCTTCTATACGGTATAATAGCTGGTGCCTGTCCGCGGGACAGTCTTATTTTGCACGCTGCAGCGTTTTTCGCTGTCGAGCATAAATTTTCAGGAGGTGTATACGAATGACGAAGCGTACCTATCAACCCAAAAAGCTCCACGGTCAGAAAGTCCATGGCTTCAGACAAAGAATGTCCACCAGAAACGGTCGCAAGGTTCTTTCCCGTCGCCGCAGCAAGGGTAGAAACAGACTGAGCTACTGATTCGCCCGTCCCTACACCGTTGAATTCTAAATTTTGGGGTGAATGGAGCAATCTATTCGCCCCATATGTTTAATCGCCGTCAACCGATCTTATTCTGGAAGGGATTCTATCATGGTTTTTACCCAATCTCTGAAACAGAACCATCTGTTCCGACGCCTATACCAGCGGGGTAAATCTGCCGCAGGCCGCTGTGTCGTCGTCTACTGCCGTAAAAACGGCCTTCCTTACAATCGTTTGGGTATTACCGTCAGTGCGAAAATAGGACATGCTGTGGTACGGAATCGTATCCGCCGTCGCATTCGGGAAGCTTATCGGCTTTCTGAGCATGCCTATCACCCTGGTTATGATATTGTGGTTGTCGCACGCAGTCGAGCAGCCTTTGCTCCCTATCAGGAAATTTCCGATTGTCTTTACAAGCAGTCGGATAGACTCGGTCTGATCCGAAAGGAGATCCCCAATGAAGCAAGCATTCCTGTGGCTGATCCGGTTTTATCGGAATAAAATCTCCCCATTGCGTCCGGCCTGTTGTCGATTTACTCCCACTTGTTCGGCTTATGCACTGGAAGCAATTGAAAAATACGGCGCGATAAAAGGCGGATTTTTAACTCTGAAAAGACTTCTACGGTGTAACCCTTTTTATAAGGGAGACTTCTTTGATCCGGTACCTTAGGTTCCGGATAGACTGTTCGACCGGAGGTAACGAATGCAATATGTATTGATTCCCTTTGCCTGGTTGCTGCGAACCCTCTATCAGGTGTTTGGCAACTATGGCGTTGCGCTGATACTGTTCTCTCTCATTATAAAGCTGATTCTACTTCCTTTCAACGCCAAGAGCAAAAAAAGCATGATGAAAACTGCTCGCCTTGGCCCCAAGATGAAAGAACTTCAAACCAAATATGGCGATGATAAGCTCAAATATCAGCAGGAGCTTTCCGCCCTCTACAAGAAAGAGAACGTCAGCCCCACCGGCGGATGCCTGTGGTCCTTGCTTCCGCTGATTTTGCTGATGGCCCTGTACTATGTCGTTCGGCAGCCTATGACTTACCTCATGCAACTTTCTGCCGATCAAATCACACAGATCTCAGATTTGCTCACCGGAATGGGAATAGACCTTTCCACAAGCAATTCCGCTTACTCAGAAATTACCATTGCCCAGCATATTTTTCAAAATATTGACGCGATTAAAACCATCGTTCCCGACATCGCCGAACGCGCAATTGATTTTAATTTTCTGGGCATTGATCTGAGCCAGATTCCTTCCTGGCGCTGGCTGTTCGACGGTCCTTACACGCTGGTGGGCTTTGGACTGTTCATCATCCCTGTACTTTCCGCACTTTCCAACTTGGCTTCCATGCTCATTTCTCAGAAGCTCAACGGCTCTGTAGCCACCAATGAAAAGGGTGAAAAGGACGACGACGCCGCTGCTGCCGCCACGAAGAGTATGAAAACCATGATGTTCATCATGCCGCTTTTCTCTTTGTGGATTGGCTTTTCCATGCCGGCCTCCATGTGTATCTACTGGATTGCCCAAGCCGTATTTAATACGCTGTTAGATGGCATTTTGACAATCCATTATAAGAAAGTCTATGACGCAGAGGATGAGATTAAACGACAAAAAGCTGCGGAAGAAGCCGCTATCGAGGCTGAAAAGGAAGCTCGTCGTGCCGAACGCCGGGCCTCCATGCCAGAAGGCGCTAATCCAAACACCAGCCGTCGAAAGATAAAGAAGCAGCTGAAAGCTGCCGAGACCGAGCCTACGGTTAAAGGTAAGCTCACCGAGGAGGAACGCCAGGCGCTGCGGCAGCAACGCTTGGAAAAAGAAAAAGCGAAAGGCGGTCTATCCGGGGATCCCAATCGTCCTTACAGCCGCGGACGTGCCTATAATCCAGACCGCTATCATGCAGCGGAGGATATTGTACCCCCTTCCGAGCCGCAAGAGACCAAGTCTTCGGATCCCGCCACTGATTCCGAATGACCGCAGGTGGTCATATATAAAGGAGCGCATATCTATGTTCAAATCAATCGAAGCCACTGGCAAGACCATTGATCTTGCCATTCAGGCTGGTCTGGATCAACTCCAAATGGACCGAGACAGCGTGTCTGTGGAGGTCTTAGCACAGCCCCGTTCCGGCTTTTTTGGCATCGGCGCCTCTCCTGCAAAAGTATCGCTCACTTATGAGGTGCCTGATCCGGTTCCTGAAAAGAAGCCTGAACCCCCTCAGCCGGAAGCCGAGGTTCATACGCAGATTCCACCCCAATCTCCTCCGCCACAAACTGAGCCGAAGCCCATTAAAACTGTGTCGAAGCCGAAATCCGAGCCAAAGCCCGTTCCCACCCCTGCGGAGGCCGGCACGACAGAGGCCAGAATTGAGGCCTTTATGAAGGGATTGCTGGAGCATATGGGTTCCGACGCAGTCCCCTCCGCCACAAAAGTATCTGACGATACTTTTGCTGTTGAGATTGTGGGCAATAACCTGGGGATGCTGATTGGCCGTCGTGGAGAAACACTTGATGCAATCCAGCATATCACAAACTATGCAGTGAACCATGGACAATCGAAACGGGTTCGAATCAATGTCGACGCAGAGAACTATCGCAAGAAACGGGAAGAATCCCTGATTCGTCTGGCAAATAAAGTTGCCGGAAAAGTAGTTAAAACTCGCCGCAACATCACATTGGAACCCATGAATGCATATGAGCGTCACGTAATCCATGCCGCTCTACAGGATTATCCCGATGTTACCACATACTCAACCGGCACAGAACCTGGCCGGCGTATTGTAGTGGCCTATAGTCGTTATCGCAGTGTCCCCAGCGAAGAATAATAAAACACACCCTCGCCATATGGCGAGGGTGTGTTTTCTCTATCGCATCATAAAAGAGCGGTCTCCCATAACACGGTGTGATTTATCCTGCCAAATCACATATATTAGTCAGATAAGACAGGTAGGGCCCATCATGGCGTATTGGATACTTGGTACATGTCGTTACACGACATGTTGTTTGCCTGGAACAAATAACAAGTATCACATGGAAACACCATGTGATACTTGTTCATCGTTATGACTTTGACGCGGCTCGCTTCTCTGGCACTTGCACCCAAATGATGGCCGCAAACATCAGCAGACACCCCAAGAGTTCCCAGGCAGTCATGCGCTGCCCTAAAATCACCCAGCCTGCAATGAGACTGAATACCGACTCCAGACTCATAAGCAATGAGGCTACCGTAGGATCCGTATCTTTTTGCGCAACAATTTGAAGCGTATAGCCTACACCACTGGACAATACGCCAGCATAAACAATCGGGAGCCATGCATCCAAAATATTGTTCCAGCTTGGCTCTTCAAAAATCAACATACAGAATAAACTTAATATGCCGCAGACAAAAAACTGAATACAGCTCATCTTTACGCCGTTTACTCGTCCTGTAAAGTGATCAATCACCAATATATGCACAGTGAATCCAATGGCACCCACCATCTCCAGTACGTCTCCCCGGTTGATGGCACTCAGCCCCCCCTCATGGAGGCATAGAAAATACATCCCCACCAGTGCTACAGCTACCGCGCCCCAAACTTTCCTTTTCACCTTTCTCCCCAGAAAAAGCCCACAGACAGGAATCAACACCATATACATAGCAGTAATAAATCCTGCTTTTCCGGCCGTCGTCTCCTGGATACCAATCTGTTGGAAAGCGCTGGCCACAAACAATGCAATACCACAAAGCACACCACCTAGTAGCAAGGACTTTTTTCCCTCTGTCTGAGTTTCTTTCTCCGGCTCTCTACGTCTTATTGCGGCAATCAGCGGCAATAGCACGATACCGCCCAGAATTGACCGGCTACACAAAAAGGTAAACGGGCCAATGTAATCCATACTGACGCTCTGAGCCACAAAGGCAGCTCCCCAAATCAGAGCTGTCAGCAGCAACAACAGGTTTGCCCGCAGTCTTCTCATATTCATGAACGCCGCTTCCTCCATGCTGTAAAATACTCGACAAGTTTACCGTAGGCGACTCCAACAATGATTCCAAGAATCGCCAAGAGGATCCATTTTCCCCAACTTCGAATACCAAAATAGAGTCCCACTGTATAGATAAAGATATGACAAAGATAGATCTCAAAGGACTTCCCGCCCAAAAACGTCAAGCCTTTGTTCCATGCACGAGTCACTTTCCAGCGCTCCTGTTTCTCCATCAGCCACGTAACAAAGTAAACACAGCCTGGCGTTGACAGCAAAAACGGATGCCACCAGAATCCATATCGGTTGAGGCTTCCCGGAAAATATACAACCAAGAAATATAACGCGATCATACTGATCACCGCTAGAACACCGGATATGACCAGATGCCGGCGGGACGGCTGTTTTCCAGACGCTGCCTCATGCCCCAGATACATTCCCAGAAAATACACGGGAAACCGGCTGACTCCGATCATGAGACTGGTTCCCACACATGCTCCTTCCAGCAAAAACAGTGCCAAAAACATCCATAACGCCTTTTTTTCATATCGTTCAATCACTGCAAACAACAGCGGCGATAAGAGATACAACCCAATCAGGGTCGGAATATACCAATTGAACTGAGCGCCAATTTGCGCCCACCATCCAAACGTCGTTAAATTCCCAACAGCCTGCCATTTGTTCATCTGATCCGCCCAAAGCATAAAGGCACAATACACCAGAATAAAGGGGAGATACGAAGGCAGCAAACGCTCCAGCCTTCGCTGCATAAACCGAAGCGAATCAGAATTTCGTTTTAGGGAGTGATAGATTCCAAATCCAGATAAAAACAAAAAAATATCCACTGACCCGACTGTATACCACTCTGTAATATTTAACTGTGCGTAATCTTTAAGCCCACTGTGATAATATAATAAGTGCCCGTATACCACAATCAAAATTGCTATGCCCATAAGCGCGCCTTTATACCGGCTAATGCGATCATATGCGTGCATAAAATCCCCCCAATGCGCAATCAAATATACCATTTCAACCTAACTAGGTGATTATATCAGATCCAACACGAAAATGCAAAGCTGTCGATCCTATTTCTATGCAGGAGGCGACATCTCAAAAAAGAGATGTCGCCCTTTTTATTTCATTGTAGCCGGTTTTCGCTGTCTCCACCACTGAAGGCATCGTTCCACAATTTGATGAAAAACAATTCCAATGGCTGTTCCCAGCAGGGCGATAAGAATCCATTGCGGCCAGCCCTTGATTCCCAACTTTAGACAGCTATCGTATAGTGCCAAATGGCAGAGATAGATCTCAAAAGAACAGGTGCCCAAAAAGGCCCATACTCGGTTTATCCCTCTTCCCAAAGCAAATCTACTCTGCATCTGTAAAAGTTTTGTCGTCAAAAACATACAAAGCGGAGTGGACACAAAGAACAGGTTCCAATACATTCCATAATACCAGAGATACCGTCTCCCAATCAAAAAGAAATACGGTACAATTGCCATAGCAAGCACACCAAGTATCGACCAGATTGCAATCTGTCTTTTTGTTAGCACTGCCCCCTCTGCGTATTTCGCCCCAAAATACATGCCCAAAAAATAAGTTGGGAACCGGCTTAACGCCATCAACAGGTTTGACCGCCACCCGGCTATATTCAAAAGGACCAGAGCTGCAAAGACCCATTTCGTTTTATTTCGTTGAATGCAGTCAAAGAAAACAGGACTCAGCAGATATAACACCAAAATTGCCGGCACATACCAGTTGAATTGATGTTCCGTTTGGAACCACCAGCCCATAGCGGTTAAATTGCCTACAGCTTCCCCTACACGCATTTTTCCGGCAATCAGGTTGACGCCACACCATGCAATCATGACCGGCAGGTAGGAGGGCAACAACCGTCCCAGTCGCCGTCCATAGAAGGTAAATGCATCTCGATTTTTTCGGAGGGATTGATAAATGCCAAATCCCGAAATAAACATGAACATCTCTACAGACCCCAAAGTATACCACTCTGTAAAATTGAGATCTTCATAATTCTGAAGCCCGCTGTGGTAGTATAACAGATGTCCATAGACTACGATCAGCACTGCAATCCCCATAAGATGGGCCTTATAATGACTGATTCTTTGGTATCCATTCAAAATAATCACCTCCGGACATTTCTCCGAAGGTGATTATAACAGAAATGTGTAGTTTTATCAATGGAATTGTGAATAAATTGTGAAGATCCGATTGGTTCCATCTCAATCAGGTATCCTGTACCCCGCAAAACGCCTTACGATACGCAGTCGGTGTAATCCCTTCATAGCGCTTAAACACTCGCGCCAAAGTCCATCCGGAATAATAGCCTACCCGGGACGCAATCTCAGAAATCCCCAAATCTGTTTCGTTGAGCAATTTTTTTGCCTCGGTCAGCCGTGTGGTATGCAGATAATCCAACAAGTTCATGCCCGTATTTTCTTTAAACATACGGCTCAAATAACTGCGTGATTTCCCCAAACAGTCACAAATCATCTCCACAGAGAGATCGGGTTCCATATATTTTTTACTAATTAAATGAATGACCTTTCCCGTTGTACCGGTATAATCTGAAGGAACCGTATTGTAATGACTGTCTAACTTAGAAAAAATTTGCTCCAGTGCATGTTCTATCTCTTCCATCGTAGTACATAGCTCTAAACGCATTCCTCCTTCGCCGGTGGGACTTCGATCATCTAAAATTTCTCCCAGCGGTGCGGCTAAAACGCTTCCCGTTGTCTGCATCCGCATATTTAGAAACATTTTTACACGGTCCAAATTACCCTTGCCGGATTCCTGATAAATTTCTCGAACCTTATCCAGCGTCAACTGCAGGGCCATTCGAAAATCCTGTGTTACCAATGCATTGAGATACTGTTTCTCTATGGTAGGTTCCGGACGCCGTCCCCCAACGGGAGCGCCTCCTTCCGCCCGGGCGCAAACCCCCTCATTATAAACTGTATGAGCATCGCCGGACACCACTTCCGTCTCTCGGAACGCCTCATGCAGGGGATATAATCCGTCACAAACTCCGCTCACACAGACCCGCAGCTCCAGGCAGAAATTTTCCCGAATGAACTTCACTGCATCCCGACAGATTTCCGCCACCTGACGAGATAGTTCTGCATCATCTGTGCGGCCAAAGTTAAGCAAAAATGCATACCGATCCTCCAGATTTGCCGGATAGCAGGCAAACTGTTCACCCAACAACTCGGAAAAAATGGACGATACAATAAGCCCAACCTGTCCTCCATCCCGAATATCGCTGGCATAACCGGAAAACATGGTATCATTTCCAACGGGACATACCAAAACGATGAGAAATCTGGACTGTTCAAAATTTAATTCAAACATGTGAAGCTTCCGCTCCAATGCCTTGGTATCAATAAAATGCCCTCGCAGCAGCTTTTCCACCATCAGCTCCTGGGCTTGATAGGTCCGGTGGCGATATTTTCGCTCCAATTCCTGATAGCTATCTTTCCCCGAGCTTGCCGGAATCCCCATATCTATCTGCGGCGGATGTCCCTCTCGCCCCAGCGCCGGATGGGATACCGCTTTCTCCGCCGGTGCAGAAAACAGTGACTCAAATCGGCCAACCTTCTGTGCCATGATGCTACCTCCCAGATACAAATAGACGTGATCCGCCATAAAACCTACAAAATGTGTTGTTTTTATTATAACATAAGCAGCCAAAAAGTAAAGTAAAAGTTCAAATCGTGACATTTACAGGAATAAAACCGCAGATTGTTTTTAGCTCTTTCCAAATCATCGCTTTTGTTGTACAATATTTTTGAACAATATGTTCGGGAGGTGTTCAAAATGAAGCTACTTCTACACATTTGCTGTGCACCCTGCAGTAATATGTGTATTGAAACACTTCGGCTTGAAGGACTTGACCCGCAAGGTTTCTGGTATAACCCCAATATTCATCCTTTTACGGAATATCGGGCACGACGTAATTGCTTGCGAGAATATGCAAAAACCATTGGTCTTACGCTTCATGAGCAAAACGACTATGGTCTTCGCCCTTTCATTCGAGAAGTAGCTGAAGATATAGAAGGCCGCTGCGTGAAGTGCTACGAAATGCGCTTAGGTAAAACAGCACAGTTCGCCGCAGAGCATGGTTTTGATGCTTTTACCTCTTCTCTTTTCATAAGTCCTTATCAGCAGCATGAGATAATGCGTGAGGTTGCTCACCGGGCTGCCCAGCGTTTTGGCGTTCGCTTCCTTTACCGGGACTTTCGACCATTTTTTCGTACGGGTCAAGCTCGCGCCAGAGAATTGGGCTTTTACATGCAAAAATACTGCGGTTGTGTCTTTTCGGAAGAGGAACGCTACCTAAAGCCTCAGAAAATTCTACGTTAAAATTCATATTGCCGCTGAATCAAGAAAATTGACCAGTGTCTTTCCGGAAAAGACGTGTTATAATGTTTGCATCAAATTCCTTAGGAGGCGCAGTATTATGAAAGACGCTATGATTGTCATCGCGAAATTTAATCAGCTGCAAAATTTAAAGCTGTTAAAGCTACTGGATCAGCTTACCGATGTGCAGCGCAAACAAAACGTCGGTACCAACTATACCTTTGGCTCCATTCACGGTGCGCTGGATCGGATGGCTGGCACGCTGGGAATGAGTTTGAATATGCTTTCTGACGATGGTCCCGGTGGCCCTGGTGGTCCCGGTGGCCCTGGTACAGGATCTCCTAAATATGATATTGAAGATTACGATTTGCTTAAGAAAAAAATTATCGAAACCGATGCCGGTTATGTCGCTGGATTTGAGGCAATTACAGAAGAGAAATGCATTGCTGGTCCGGGCGTACCGCTATACGATATGGTAATGAAAGGTATGTTCATTGCAAACTTTGTTCGTGGGGCAATATGCCAAGCTCTCAAAGCAGAATTCGGTATAGAAAGTGACTTGATTGCGGGCGCACTTCTATCTTAACCTCACGCTGGAATCTAATGTCCATGGAAATTTAAAGCATCCGGGAGGAAACATTTTATGATCGCAGCTCTGTCACAAGGAACGCTCCAAAGGCTTCCTCAATATTTAATTATGCTGAAAGCTGAACTTCACGAGGGGCATACTGCTGTAACGGCCGATGATATTGGCGCTGTTGTACGAGTCAGTCCCAGTCAGGTACGCCATGATCTAACATCCTGCGGTATCAATCGCGCACCCGGTGAAAGCTATGATGTGGCAGACCTAATTAAGCTCATTGAACATTCCTTGGGTTATGACGACATCTCCAATGCCGTTATCGTCGGTGCCGGTCAACTGGGGCGCGCTTTGCTCAGCTATCAGAATTATTCGGATTACGGTGTGGATGTAATCGCTGCTTTTGATGTTGATGAAGCGCTGGTGGGGCGCGAAATTAGTGGAAAACCTGTCTTGTCTATTAAGCGCATGAGCAGCCTCTGCCGGCGCATGAAGGTTCACATCGGCATTATTACGGTTCCAGCTGCCCATGCACAGGAGGCCTGTGACAGATTGCTGGAGGGCGGCATTCAAGCGATTTGGAATTTTGCTCCCGTCCATCTAAAGGTTCCAGACAATGTAATTGTAAAAAACGAAATCATTGCCGTTTCCCTGGGGGAACTTTCAAGACAGCTTCAAGAGAAACGGAACAACATTTAAAGAAGCAGCAGATGTTCAAGCAAACATCTGCTGCTCTGATTCTGCAATGCCGCTACGCTATAAGTTGCAATCCATGACAGGATATTGTAAAATAGTTTGTAGTTTATTTGTTTTACTGGAGGAATACCATGGAACCCGAACTTTTTTCCCAGGCGGGAATGGAACTGTCCTGCCAAAAGTTTAACGCCCGCATCAATCATGAAACCGATCAGCGGGGCCCATCTTTTAATGTCAATATGAAATCAAAATATGAAAGTTGCAATTTTCCCCAAAAGACTTTGCTCTTAAGCTTCCCCGTGGAAGAATATATGCGCAACCCCGCCGGAGTGATGCACGGAGGCGCCGTGGCAGGCGCTCTGGATATCACCATGGGCAGCTTAACCTTTTATATGTGCGGTGAATTTCTCACACCCACCATCAACATGAACGTTTCCTATGAACGTCCAATTCCAACTGGAAAACGTCTTTTTGTAGAGGCAACATGCCTCTCCTGCGGTAAAACCATGGCCTATGCCACTGC
Source organism: uncultured Eubacteriales bacterium (assembly GCA_902475435.1). Lineage (GTDB taxonomy): Bacteria > Bacillota > Clostridia > Oscillospirales > Oscillospiraceae > HGM13006. The sequence goes on from CABRZL010000001.1 coordinate 131,225, forward strand.
TCAGGCATGGTTAGAAGACCATCCAGAAAAAATCGTTGCCAGTGCTGCCGGAACCTACTATACTGCCAGCGGCGTAAGATAGTACGGTTCATTTTTACCGCACAAGTTCAGCTCCAACCTGTACAGTAAAGTACAAGCTGGAGCTGTATTCCTTTTATAGGGAGCCTTATCAATCCTACCATTTGTCGGATTTTCCGCTACTTTCTCTTGATCGTCGATTCGTTCAGATCTCTATGTACCAATAAGCGGCATGCAACCTTACTGAGCACGAAATTGAATCGTTCCATGTTCTGCATCCATAGAATCCACAATTGCCAAAGATTCCAACCGAATTCCCTGTGCACGCAAGCGGTCTCCCGCTCCCTGAAATCCCTTCTCAATGGCAATACCAATCCCGCAAAGAGTTGCCCCCGCTTGATTTAAAAGGTCCATAAGCCCCTCCAGAGCCTTCCCGTTGGCTAAAAAATCGTCGATAATCAACACCCGATCCTGGGGTCCCAAATAACGACGATCCACCACCACATCACTGATATTTTTATGTGTAAACGATTCTACACGTGTCGTGTACACATCTTTCCCCAAATTCAGAGATTTGGACTTCTTTGCAAACACCACCGGACATCCGAATTCCAACGCGGCAATACATGCAATTCCAATGCCGGACGCTTCAATCGTAAGAATTTTATTGATCCCTGCATCTGCAAATAATCGTTTCCACTCTCTGCCCATCTCTCTCAGCAGACTGATATCCATCTGATGGTTTAAAAAGCTGCTGACTTTTAAAATATTTCCCGGATAGACCTCTCCATCTTGCGCAATCCGTTTCTCCAGCAATTCCATAAACATTTCCCCCACAGTTCGGCCAAGTTGCCGTTTTTGGAAATATTATAATACCTATATTCCAAAAGCTCAAGAAAAAATGTCGAATCCCCGCGAAAAATAGAGGCTTCCCGTAAAATCAGGGACGCCTCTATCTCCTATAATTTCAGTTCGTTATCTGCCGTCAGTCCGTCTTTTTCCAGCATACTCTCCATAACTTTTAAATCTGCAGAAATATCCAATACATCATCGGCAAAAAGTTTATCCAGCTGCGTTTCATAACCATCCACCAGCTTATCCATCATTGCTTCAATCTTACTCTTCGCCTCTGCAATATTCTCCCCTTCAATCCCCTGCGCCTCCAGCTTAGAGTAGCTTTCTAAAATCTTAAGGGTTTGAGGCAAGTAATAATTCATAAAACTACGAAGTTCCCCCGCTTTTTCCGGACGTTCTTCCAAAAGCTGAAATATCTTAGCAGTGAGCTCTTCAATCCGGTCAATTTTATCCGAAAGTTCCTCGTTCGCAATGGCATCGTTCACTTGGCGAATATGCTTCAGGGTAGCCGATGCAGTATCATCCTGCACTTCGATCTCGGGCTCTGGCTCCTGTTCCGGTTCCTCCTCTAACGGACCATTCAACACCAATGCATGTCGAGCTGCGTCCACATACCCTTCTTCCCAGAAGTCCCGCTCCAGCATTTCTTCCAGGTCTTTCTCCGCCTTTTTCTCACTTACACCCATTGCCTTAGCCAGAGAAGCAATCGGGATGACGTTCCGCTTGCCAATCATCGTAAGATATTTCTGAAAGCGCTTCAGTTTTCGCTTCCGGCTGCCGGCCACTCCAATCAACGTAACTCCAATGAGACACAATGCCAGCAACGGTAAAGTCTCGCTTAGCAGCCACTCCCAGTTATAGAAGTATCGGATTTCGTCAATCAAATCCATTACAAAAGCGAACCCAAACAGGCCAGCCATACCAATGCCGATGCTCCGGAATAATCCGATGTGCCCCAATCCATAAGGGGCCCCTTCGTCTTTATTTTCCTTCTTTTTCTTACGGGTTTTTGCCCGGGCCTGAGCCGCTCGCGTTTTTGCCATTTCTGTCTGCCATTGTGCCGAATCACCGGCTGTATGATCCTCAACGCTTTCTGAAGACTTTGCCTTCTGCTTTGCTTTTTCCGCATGTGCTCGAGCCTGTCTGGCTACATTTTGTGCCGCAGTCGCAGCACGACGAAATTCCTGTTCCACCTTTTTGTCCCCGGGCCATTTCCCGCCCAACTGCAAAAACAGTAAAACAAGTCCCACAGGCCAATATACCATAAAACCCAAAATAATTAAAATCCAATGCCAACCATCATCATTTTTCTTGTTTCGATTCCGTTGGTTCCCGCTTCGCGTATAATTGCTGTAGCGATAGCTTCCATTTGACTCTGCTTGACCGTTACCGCCCTCTGGCGGCACATAATGTACATTGCCGTTTTCATCAAATTCCCAGCGTCCTTGGCTGTTTGTTGTACTCACAACTGTTCCTCCAGTATATTCGCAATGCGTCGGGACGCATAACCATCTCCATAAGGATTGGATGCATTTGACATGGCAGCATAGGCCGCTTCGTCCTCCAACAGCAGTTTGAAATTGTCATAAATCACGTCTTCTTTGGTTCCCACCAATTTCAGCGTACCGGCTTCTACCCCTTCCGGCCGCTCTGTGGTGTCCCGCATAACCAGAACCGGCTTTCCCAACGACGGGGCTTCCTCTTGAATTCCTCCGGAATCTGTTAAAATCAAATAACATCTGGCCATAAAATTATGAAAATCCAGCACATCCAGCGGCTCAATCAGATGAATCCGTTCCACACCGGACAGCTCCCGCGCAGCAATTTCCCGGACAGCAGGATTCATATGAATGGGATAGATCACCTTAATATCGGGATGCTCATCACAAACCCGGCGAATCGCCCGAAACATTCGCGCCATAGGTTCCCCTAAACTTTCTCTGCGATGAACCTCCACCAAAATCAGACGACTGTCTGCGGCCCACTCCAGTTCAGGATGCCGGTAATTTTCCCGAACAGTTGTCCGGAGCGCATCTATACCAGTATTTCCGGTTACAAAAATCTTGTCGGGATCTCGTCGCTCGTTTAAAAGATTCTGCCGGGCCGTCTCTGTGGGCGCAAAGTGAAAACAGCTTATGATACCAACAGCCTGCCGATTAAACTCCTCTGGATAGGGACTATAAATATTGTAGGTACGAAGTCCAGCTTCCACATGTCCCACAGGAATTCTAAGATAGTAACAAGCCAATGCCGTAACAAAGGTTGTAGATGTGTCTCCATGAACTAACACGACATCGGGGGTCTCCCGCTCCAGAACTGCTTTGATTTGGTTTAAAATGCTTGTGGTTACATCAAACAGCGTTTGCCTGTCTTTCATAATGGATAAATCATACCCCGGTACCACGCCAAAGGTATCGAGAACCATATCCAGCATCTGTCGGTGCTGACCCGTTACACAGACTATGGTCTGAATTCCAGAACGAGTTTTCAATTCATTCACCAGCGGACACATTTTGATCGCCTCCGGTCTCGTTCCAAATACCAGCATCACTTTTTTCAACTTTGCCACCTCGCTTTCTATGGATTCATCGTATATTTTACACACTTTCCTGCATGTCGTCAACCGGAATTGACCTTCGACATCACATCTTAAATAATATTTCTGACGTAAAAATTTGCCGCACTGACTTCGTTTTCAGTGCGGCAAATCCATTTCACATTTTTGAGCGCAACGCCTTCTTCTCTTGTTTCTTCTCCTGAATCTTTTTTGCAAATAATTCTGTTCTTTCAAAAATTTTCAATACGGTCCTCATAACCTGGAATGATACAATGATAAGTACCACCAAGACCAGGCCTGTTTCAATGGTAGGCGCAGTGAAATTAAATAACGGAGCCAAGACTGTAAATGCAACCAGCTCGCTTAGCCCCATCGCCAGCAGTAGCCCCCAGTGTTTCCAATCGCTTATTGGCTGCGCTGTCTGATAGAGCACCCGCAGCCCAATCACTGCCATTACTACCGCACTCATGGTATACAGCTGTTCCGTTGGAAAATGAAATATTGCCACAAATGCCTCAATCAGTAAAATCAATACTACATCGGTAATACCGCCAGGCAAGGCTTTCAAAAACACATTGGTAATAAATTTCCCTTTTACCCGCTCATGGTTTGGCTCCAGTGCCAGGCAAAAGGACGGTACGCCAATTGTCAGTCCGCTGATAACCGACAGGTGTAATGGAACCAACGGATAAGGCATATCTATAAACAGCGAAATAAAGGAAATCATGAAAGAAAAAATATTCTTTACGAAAAACAGCGATGCTGCCCGCTGAATATTATTGATGACTCGGCGGCCTTCTGCTACCACTTCCGGCATACTGGAGAAGTCAGAATCCAGCAGTACCAGCTGCGCCACTTGGCAGGCCGCATCACTGCCAGACGCCATAGCCACTCCACAGTCCGCATCCTTTAGGGCCAGAACATCGTTGACCCCATCACCGGTCATAGCAACGGTGTGTCCTGCACTCTGCATAGCTCGCACCAGTTTTCGCTTCTGATCCGGCGTCACCCGTCCAAATACTGCATAGTGTTCTGCAGCCTCGGCAATATCCTCATCTGTTTTCAGCTCTGTGGCATCTATATATAGATCTGCATCCGGAATTCCTGCTTGCCGGGCTACTTCCGACACCGTCACCGGATTATCTCCGGAAATCACTCGTACCGACACGCCTTGCTGTGCAAAATATCGAAAGGTCTCCGGTGCTTCTGGCCGAATACGATTGGTCAGCGGCACCAATGCCAATGGATATACAGCGTCTTTTTGCAGATTTTCCGGTTCCGGTATACCATCATAGGCCGCCAAAAGTAACACTCGATACCCTCGCTGTCCCCACTCCCGGACCTCGCGGGCTACCTCTTCATACCTGGCTCCCATAATAAACTCTGGCGCTCCTACCAGAAAACTGCCTTCTTCTTCAAACACTACACCTGTCCACTTTGTCGCGGAGGAAAACGGGATCACTTTACTGACAGTCCAGTCTACAGAGTCATGGTATTTCTCCGCCATGGCGCGGCCAGTATCATTATCGGGCTTTTCCGCACCATATACCGCAGAAAGTATTTTATTCGCTTCCTGCAACGGACATACTTCCGCATCCAGCAAAATGGGCTCTCCCGCCTCCATCACCGCTTCAGTGATGGTTCCAGTCTTATCCACGCATAAAACATCCACACGGGCCAAATTTTCAATGCAGTTCATATCTTGGGTCAAAACCCGTTTTTGCGCCAATCGCAAAACGCTCACTGCCAGCGCTACGCTGGTCAAAAGATATAGTCCTTCTGGAATCATACCAATGAGCGCCGCTACCGTCGCCTTTACGGACGCCTGAATCCCTAAATCCAGCACATGGTACTGTTTAACAAACAATATGATCCCCAGCGGAATCATGGCAATACCGATCACACGGATGACCTTGTCCAGCGACGCCATCATCTCGGAATTTCCCACTTTTACGTCTTTCTTTGCCTCCAAGGTCAACTTGGACGCATAGGACTCAGCGCCTACACGAGTGAGCTGTGCGCGACACCGACCGGATACTACAAAGCTTCCAGATAAAAGCACATCTCCAGGATGCTTTGTAATGGCATCCTCTTCCCCTGTAATCAAAGATTCATTGACCTGGATTTGGCCAATCCGCACCACTGCATCTGCACAGATTTGATCACCGGCCGCAAACTCTACAATGTCATCTCGCACCAGTTGATCTGACGGGATCATGACTCGTTGTCCGCCTCGTGTTGTCGGTACTTTTCGAGCTGTCATCAGCGTCAACTTATCGATCGTCCGCTTTGAGCGGATTTCCTGAAAAATTCCAATTGCTGTATTGGCAATGGCAATTCCCAAAAAGAGCATGTCCCCGAAGGCACCCACCAAAATCAGGCACACTGCCAAAACCACAAAAATCAGATTGAAGAAAGTCAAACAATTTTCCTTGACAATCTGTCGTTCTGTTTTTGTAGGCGACTCCACAGGCAAATTGGCAAGTCCGTTTTTTTGACGCAGTCGTACCGCAGCCTCATCCAACCCTATGGTATGGGGCGGATTGCATACAGGGATATTTTGCCGTTGTTCTCGGATAGGGCTCTGCGCCCGCGTTTTTCCCATGGGAAGGATCCTTTCTTATGCCTCTTTGAAACCGGGGCGCCGCGCTGCGGCGCCCCGGCAAATTACTAGGTTCCAAAATAGCTAAAATGCATATAATCCTTTTTGCTGTTCCAATCAGCGCCCCAGCCAAACCCATATTTCCGGAACGCCTGAACTACGTCGCCGTCGGCGGGAATCGAATAGGGATCTTCTCCTGGCTTCCAGTAACTCCCTGTCAACGGCGTACCATCGTTGGTACACTCATAATTCTCATTTGGGTTGATGTCAATTGCAAGGCCAGGTGTATGTTCCGAATAGGTACTTCTATAATAACCGCCGGCCGAGTAAATGGGGAACTGTTCATCCCCATTGTAGATTTCTTCAAAAATAGCTTGTACTGTAGCAGCAATATTTTTATGTACTTGGAGATAGATCGTCTTTGTCTCTTTTTCGGTATAAGTACGATCCGTAAAGTCCCACACCCGAACTGGAATGGTCACAAGATAGCTGGTATCGTTAATATCATAATAGGTCCTGTACTCATCCGTTACCTCGCCAAATATGCGGAGACACTTGTCCTCATAACTCTCTCCTGCATAGGCCAGAGAATCCAGTTGTGTCACCGTGACGGTGCAACACTGGCTTATCCCATTCCATGTATAACCATAGACCTCTGCAGTACCCTCGCCTACAGCCGTGAGTTGTCCATTGTTATCCACACGAACCACCGAGCGATCCGTCGAAAACCAGGTCAACGTTTGATTTGTGGCATCTTCCGGGTATACAGTAGCAGCAACATATCCGCTTTCGCCCACTTTAAGCTCCATTGTAGATGATATAAATTCCAGCCCATCTGGCTCCACAACAACACGGCCCTCATAGGGCTTCATGGCTTGATTCAACCGATAGAACAATGCGGCACACTGCGCTCGCGTTGCCAGCTCCCGGGGACCATACCGGTATGTACCATCTCCGTTTTCATATCCATTGAGGATACCTGTCATCCGCAGTGTTTCCACTGCATCCTGGGCATAGGGTGCAATATCATCGGCATCGGTAAAATAATCTGCCACCAATTCATCCGTAGACACCAGCTCATAGTTGTAAATAGACGCAAAACGAACAATCATAGCTGCCATCTGCTCTCGCGTTACAGGTGCGTTGGGAGAAAACGTGCCATCGCCAATGCCATTTACGATTCCATACCGAGTGGCCCAGTTGATATACGGCGTATAATAGAATTCTGTTTCAATATCTGTATACAAATACTCAAGATACCAATCTTGATACTGGGTCACATCAATTCCCGCCATACGCCCAAGGACCGTGACAAACATTCCCCGGGTCATACTCATCTCAGGTGCAAATTCTGTATTGGATATCCCTTGATACAGTTCCTCCGTAAGACAATAGTTAATTGCCTCCTGGGCCCAGTGTCCATTGATATCAGTCATCATCGTCGGGTCTGTCGCATAAGCGCCTGTGACAAGAGATAATACCAGCGGCACACATACAAGCATACTGACCAGCTTTTTTCCCATGATTGCAGTGCCTCCATAGAATTTCATAATTTGTATTATATCATAGGCATATCCATTTGGCCAGTAACAGTTTGTAAATATTTTGAGAATTTGTACCTCCTTTATATAGGATAACCATTTATTTTTTAAATTGCAGCAGGGTAATCCATTAAAATTTTTTAAAATTACCAAATAATATATTGACGAATCAAAATCGACGGTACTTTGTACATTGATTTCGTCCTATCGTTATGCTATAATGGAACCGTTCGATATCTAACGAATTGCAGGAGAGATGTTTATGTCCAATGAGACGAAATCATTTATCAATAACCTTACCGAAGGTAAGGTAGCCAAAAAACTTTTATTGTTTGCGTTTCCCTTTATGCTATCCAACCTCTTACAGACAGTCTATAATTTAGTAGATATGTCCGTGGTGGGGCATTATATGGGAAGCGCTGGGTTGTCGGCCGTATCTGTCGGCGGACGTCTGGTTGAATTGCTCACCATGCTCTGCACTGGTTTCTGCACCGGCGGGCAGATTCTTTTGAGTCAACAAGTGGGAGCTCGCCAAAAGGAAGATATGCAGAAAACCATTGGAACTCTGTTTACCTTTATCCTACTCTGCGCAGTAGGTCTTGGGGGTTTATCTATTATTTTCCACCGCCCGATTCTAACGATAATGAACACCCCCGCCGCAGCATATGAGGAAGCCGCCAAATATATGGTCATCTGCAACAGCGGCTGTATTTTCATTTTTGGTTATAATGCGCTATGCGCCGTACTTCGCGGTATGGGGGATAGCAAGCGCCCCCTGATCTTTGTAGCCATTGCTTCTGTGGTAAATCTTGTTTTGGACCTTTTATTCGTGGCTGTCTTCCACATGGGTGCAGCTGGAGCCGCCATTGCCACCGTATTTTCCCAGGCGCTTTCTTTCCTGTTCGCTTTTGTTTATTTGCTCCGCCATCGGGATGCTTTTGGATTTTCCTTTTCTCGCAAGTCATTACGCCCCCATGGCAGAATTTTGGGTATTTTAGTGAAGCTTGGATTGCCTTTGGCCTTTCAATCTGCCGCAATCAGTGTCTCCATGCTCTTCGTGAATTCTTTTATAAACGCTTATGGAGAGGCCGCTTCCGCCGTATTTGGCGCAGGTACCAAACTACAAAGCATTCCTTCTATTATTACGCAGGGGATGAGTATGGCAAACTCCTCCATGGTTGGACAGAATATGGCAGCCGGCAAACCGGAACGGGTGAAAAAAGCCGTTCATACCTGTTTTATTCTAAACGCTTGTGTCTATGGTATATTTATTGCCGCTTGTCTGCTAATTCCCAAAACTATTTTCTCTCTGTTTACAACAGACCAGTCGG
>CABRZL010000002.1 GCA_902475435.1 uncultured Eubacteriales bacterium
TTAAAAATATTGACTACATTAAGGAGGAAAACAAGCACATGAAAAAACGTTTTTTAAGCATTGTGCTGAGCCTTTGTATGCTGCTAACGATGTTCCCCTTTACAGCAAATGCAACAGAGAGCACAGATTCGCAGGAAACAAAGTGGAACATATCGAAATCCAAAACAGCCACTGAGTTGGATGAGAACTATGAGTCTCAGATTACGCTGTCTCTGCCCGCCGCGGAAGAACAGCTTGTCAGCGATGTGGTGTTTGTATTAGACAAATCCACCAGCGCAAAGGTTGAAGAGGAAGCCTTGACAATGCTGAAGACGCTTCAGCAACAGATTCAGGATACCCAAGCCAAAGTCAAGGTCGGCGTGGTTATCTTTAACCAAAAAGCAAACGTGACGGGCTTTATGGATTTGGCCACAGAGTATGAGAAGATTGAAGCTGCAATTCGAGAAGAAATTTCCAGCGGAACAAATTCCCACGCCGGTCTGTTGGCTGGTAAGGCTATGTTGGATGCAGATACCAGCGTAGACGCCAACCGTAAGTATCTGATTTTTGTGAGCGATGGCATCACCTACATGTATAATGAGAGTCCTACGGCAATTGGACTGCAAAATGGGGATAAGACCAACATCTTTGCGGGGCCTGACAACTGGATGACCAAGTACGGAAGTAACAATGCCCCGGATAATTGGAGCATCTGGTTAAACGAAATTGGAGAACTCATTACTAAAGATGGAAGCACCTACGATTATTCATATGGTACAGAGTTTAATGGCACAGAGAATAGATATATCGCCTATGACGAGAGAGAAGATCATGCCATGTCCATTGATAAAGCCTTGTATTTGACTTATATGACATATCAGGACATAGTGGATGAAGGATATCACTGCTATGCCATGACGGCCGATGCCAATGCCAACCATCCTTGGGCGACTTCCTTTATGAACTATTTGGCAGGCGATGAGGTTGTGTCGTTTGAGAGCATTCAAAACGATATCTATTATTTGCTTGATAAAGGCAGTTACGTCAAGGACTACATGGGCTACGTCGAGGACGACTATAATTTCGACTTTGTAAATGATGCAGAAAAGCTGAGTCTCAAGGTCGGCAACGAGACCTATAAAGCGGAAAAAACAGCGGAGAATACGTACAGTTTTGCTAATGGCAACTACGTCCTTACATATGAAAAGGGAAATGGGACGACAGAGGAACACTTTGTCTGGGAAATCAAAGTTCCGGTGAAGATTACCGAGCCGGTTCAGCTCACCTATTCCGTCAAGCTGACCAACCCCAAGAGCGAAAGCGGAATCTATGGCATCTATGATGAAGACGGCAGCGAGGGCTATACAGGACTATACACCAATGACAAGGCTGTATTGTATCCTGTAGCCAGCGATGGTACAGAGGGAGCGGCCGAAGAATTCCAGAAACCTACAGTATCCTACGAAATGGTTACACTGACTTACGTATCCAACGGCGGAACGGAATATGAAGACGAAAACTATCGGGTCAACACCAACGTGACACTGGATAAAGTGCCGACGCGGGAAGGCTATATCTTTGTTGGGTGGTATGCGGATGAAGCGCTGACAAAGCGGATCACCACAGTCACCATGGACACCGATAAGACAGTCTACGCCGGATGGGAAGAGGATACCGTTCCGGACCTCAATAAGGAAGATCATGTGGCCTATATCATTGGCTACCCTGATCTCACGGTTCAGCCGGAGGGAAAGATCACCCGTGCAGAAGTTGCCACCATCTTCTTCCGTCTTCTGACGGACGAGAGCCGTGCCAAGTACTGGAGCCAAACCAACGACTATCCGGATGTATCGGAAGATGCCTGGTTTAACAATGCAATTTCTACCCTGACGAACGCAGGAATTTTGAAGGGGGATACGGAAGGTACCTTCCGGCCGGACGAACCGATTACCCGCGCAGAGTTTGCCGCAATTGCTGCAAGATTTGATTTGACGGAGTATGATGGAACATCCGAATTTACAGATGTCCCTGAGACGCACTGGGCTGCCAAAGAGATTGCCAAGGCAGAATACCTGGGCTGGATCAAGGGAGACGGCGACGGGAAATTCCGCCCCAACGATCCGATCAGACGGGCAGAGGTTATGACGCTGGTGAATCGGGTGCTGAAACGCGCTGTGAATGACGACGGTTTGCTGGAGGATATGAAGACCTGGATCGACAACGACGACAACGAAGTATGGTATTATTACGATGTCCAGGAGGCAACCAATTCTCACAACTACATGCGGTCTGAAACCGCAGTGGAGAATCAGAGCTTCTATTATGAGAAATGGATTGAAGTCCTGACTCCGCCGGATTGGGCAGCGCTGGAAAAAACATGGTCTGAAGCAAACGATTACTGAGCATTATAAAAATTTGTGCGCCGCAGAATCTCTAATTCTGCGGCGCACATTTCTGAAAAATATGCAGAAATTCAAATAATTCTCTGAAGATTTTTCAGGTGCGATGTGCTATAATCATCTATCATAAGAGGGGGAATTTTGATTGGTACATCTGCTCCTGGCAATTATTTATCTTGCCTTTATCAGCCTTGGATTGCCGGATGCTCTGCTGGGATCCGCCTGGCCGCTGATCTACCCGGAATTTGGTGTGCCGGTATCCTATGCAGGCGGTATTTCCATGGTGATTGCGGGGGGAACCATTGTTTCAAGCCTGATGAGTGATCGTCTGAGCCGACGCTTTGGAACCGGAATGATTACGGCCGTCAGCGTTGGCATTACCGCAGCAGCGCTTTTCGGTTTTTCCATCAGCAGCAGCTATTGGATGATGATTTTGTGGGCCATTCCCTATGGACTGGGGGCGGGCAGCGTAGATGCCGCCTTGAATAATTATGTGGCCCTGCACTATGCCAGCCGCCACATGAGCTGGCTGCACTGCATGTGGGGCGTGGGCGCTACGGCCGGCCCGTATATTATGGGATATGCGCTGTCAGGCGGACAGAGCTGGAATACGGGCTATCGCTATATTGGGCTGATCCAGCTTGTGCTGACAGGGATTTTGCTGTTCAGCCTTCCCCTTTGGAAAGCGAAAAAAGCAGAGGCTTTGAAATCGGAACCAGGCCGTCCGCTTTCTCTGCGGCAAGTGATGGCGATTCCGGGGGCCAAAGCGGTTATGGTGACATTTTTCTGTTACTGCGCCGCAGAGTCCACGGCTGGGCTATGGGCCAGCCGTTATCTGGTGCTCTATAAAGGTGTGGCGGAAGATACCGCCGCACAGTTTGCCAGCCTTTTTTATTTGGGAATTACGTTGGGACGTGCAGTCTGCGGGTTCCTGACCTTCGGTCTGAGCGATCAAAATATGGTTCGGTTGGGAGAAAGTATTGTGCTCCTGGGCGTGATTGTAATGGTACTGCCGTTTGGACAAAGCGCCGCGCTGATAGGGCTGGTGCTGATTGGCCTGGGATGTGCGCCCATTTATCCAAGTATCATTCATGCCACACCGGCTCATTTTGGCGCGGAGCGATCACAGGCCGTCATAGGGGTGCAGATGGCTTCGGCTTATGTTGGAACGTGCCTTATGCCGCCTGTGTTTGGTCTGTTGGCAAATCATATTACTGTGGCGCTATTACCGGCTTATTTGGCTGTTATCGCTGTGTTGATGGCAGCCATGCACGAGGTGCTTTGCCGCCGGACAAAGAAAGTTGTCGCAACAGAATAACTATAAGAATGGGTACCGCAAATGCGGTACCCATATTGCTTAAATTCTGGAGGCTGCGTCATAGCCGGAACGGGTAGCGCCTCGTACATTTTTCGCGATTACGCAATCGCCGATCGGCTCAAAGAATAGGCTCAGTCCACGGAACTGCTCGGCCTGTTGGGATCTTGCCCGCATACCGGCCGCCAGAACGACTGTGTCCGCCTCAATCAGGGCGGTGTTTCCGTAAAAATCGGAGACCTCCATACCCTGATCGGTAATACCGGTGCATGTGACGCCGCAGTAGTAAGTGACATACTGGTTCATGTGTTCCACCAGAGCTTGCCTGGGGATGGAGTATTCCTCTTGGGCAATTGCACGGGACATTTCAACCAGCGTAACCTGTTTCCCCAAATACATGCTGAGGTATAGCGCCGTTTCACAGCCCACCAGGCCGCCGCCCAGTATGGCGATATGGCTGCCCATATCGTCGCCGCGCAGACCTTTCTCATAGCATTGTTCCGCAGTAATGACATGCTTTCCGTCCACGCCCGGAATTGGAGGAATGACTGGATCGGCGCCTACGGCAGCTAATACTGCATCAGGATTCATTGCGGCCACCAGTTCTGGTGTAGCCTCAGTATTCAGCTGAACGTTAACCCCCAGCTTTTCCACCATGTGGATCTGATAGTCCATGAATTTTCGCAGATCCTTCTTAAATTCTGCTTGACGGGAAAACACCAGCTTACCGCCTAAATGATCGGCTTTTTCCAGGAGCGTTACTTCGTGTCCTCGTTTTGCTGCAACGATAGCCGCTTCCATACCGGCCGGTCCGCCGCCGACAATCACGACTTTTTTGCGTTCGGTAGGTTTGTCCTCCAGAAGCTTCAGCCTGTATTCCCGTCCCACGGTGGGATTGACGGAACAGGCAAAAGCGGTGTTCCGGCCATAGTCCAGGCAGTGGAAGCAGCGAATACAGGGGATGATCTCATCAGCCTTGTTGTGCAGAGCCTTGTCCGGCACATAGGCGTCGGAGATAGTACCGCGAGCCATGGCAATCAAATCAGCGCCGCCGGTGGCGAGGGTTTCTTCCATCAAATCCGGGTGCTGGAAAGCGCCCAAAGTAAGCACCGGGATGTGGATTTTACCGCTTTCTTTCACGGCACGGGCGAGATAGGCGTTACATCCGGCGGGCAGGAAGTTGTTGGGATGCATGATGTGCTCTGTCTCGCTGTAGAAGCTGCCGCAGGAAATGTGGGCGATATCAATTCGATCCTGAATCATCTGAAGATAGGCGACACAGTCGTCTATGGTAAAGCCTCCATCGGTCAGCTCGCTGCCGGAAATCCGATATTCAATCAACAACTTCCGGCCAACACGCTTTCGAATGGCATCAAGAATCATGATTGGGAATTTTGCCCGGTTTTCCAGGCTCCCGCCAAATTCATCTTTCCGCGTATTAAACTTTGGAGAGAGTATCTGGGAAAGAACCAGACCATGGCCGCCATGGATCAGAATCATGTCGAAGCCGCAGTCCAGCGCTGCTTCCGCCGCATCGGCATAGGTCTGGGCAATGCGCTCCATGACGGGTCGGGTCAGCTTGGGATATTTCTTTCCGTGACCGTTGACTGTATAGGATACCAGATTGCCGTCGTCGTCATAGCCATGATACTCAAAGGCCAGCAGCTCCAAGGAAATCTTGGCACCATAGTAGTGAACGGCGTCGGTGAGCTGCCGCCACATCCGGTGGTTTTTCTGGGGGAAGATGTTTTCATGGGCGTGGACGTCATCCTGGGGCTTATGGATGTCCATGTTCTGCGCGGAAAAGGTGATGTTGGCGGAACCGCCCTTGGCCTTGTTGGCATAATAGGCGATCACCGCTTCGTTTGGATACTCCTCCAAGCCCGCCAGCAGGTGGGTTCCCGCAGGGGCGGACCAGATACGGTTTTTAAAGGTTATGCCCCCGATGGTGATGGGGGAAAACAGATGGGGATATTTTGTGTTCATGGAAGTACCTCCTGTATGGATTGTTGAGAGAGCGGATCACATGTAGTGGAAAGCAGAAAATGCAGCATGTCCCCGGCATAGTATCGGGTGATAAATTCCGCCTGTTTTGTCATGCCGAGGGCCTTGGCTACGGCCATGGATGGGGTATTGTCAGCTTTTATAATGGCATGAACGCGGGACGCATGCAAATGTGCGAAGGCATAGTGCATACAGCCTGCTGCCGCCTCCCGGGCATATCCCTGATGCCAAAAGCGTTTTTTCAGCAGGTAACCCACTTCCAGCACCTGTTTGCCGTCATAAGGCTGCATCGTAAGGCCTGCCTGACCAACCATTTCGCCTGTGTCCTTCCGGATGGCTTCCCACAGGCCGAAGCCTTCGGATTTGTAATGCCGGCGCTGCCGATCCAGCCAATGCTGTACATCCGCATCGGAAAAGGTGTGTTCATAGGCATAGACTACCTGCGGGTCTTGCAGGATTTCTTTCAAATCCTGGAGGTCCGACTGCTCCAGACCTCGCAGATAGAGGCGGGGAGTTTCCAATATCATGTTTACAGCAGCTCCTTCCCTGTTCCCTCATCATAGCACAACAGGCGGACAGGAACAAGCCCTGCCCGCCTGTGAATTTTATTATCTTGCCGAACCTGTTTGAGCAAGAAGCCGCATCAAATCATCATTGCCTTGGAGAAGGCGTCCCGCATGCCACGCTGAATGTTACCGCCCCGATTGGCGTCGCCGATAACAAAGAATTTCGGTACGATACCAGAGAAGGCAAGGGCCTCGTCTACATTGGGGTTCATGCCGCCGGAAATAATCACACTGTCGCCGGAAATCGTTTTTTCCTGGCCGTCCTGTACATAGGTGACAGTAGATCCCTCTACTTTTATAGTGGTGGCGTTCAGGATTCCGCGGATACCTTCGTATTTCTCCCAAGCGGGCGCCATGTGACTGCGGCCGTCCGGCTCGGTCTTGACCCAGGCCATGGTGATATAGTGCAGATGACTGGCGTCTTTGGCCAGCTCGTCCTGGCGGGTCAGAAGCGTCACATCGTGACCGTTTTCTGCCAGATACATGGCTGTTTCAATGGCAGTTTCGCTGCCGCCGATGCAGACCACATGATGTCCCAGTTCTTGTTCATGGCCGTAAACATCCAGACAGACCTTATATTCCGGCTTCAATGCACCGTCCTTATCTTTGAGTCCCTCGATGTTTGGAACGTTGGGCGTTGCGCCGGTGGCGGCCAGAATGGCGTCAAATCCTCCTGCGGAGAGCAGTTGAGGCGTGGCCTTCGTGTGCATCTGGATTTTGACACCTACCTGACCCATACGACGAATCAAATAGTTTTTGAAATCCCGCAGAGGCCACTTAAAGCTGCTGTAGTCACTGTGGATCAGCTGCCCGCCCAAATATCCGGTTTTTTCAAACAGCGTCACATCATGGCCCCGTTCTGCCGCCACAATGGCGGCTTTCATGCCCACAGGGCCGCCGCCGATGACCGCCACTTTTTTGGGGGTAGTTTCCGCATCTACCATTTTGCCGATTTTATGAGCAATACCCTGTACCGGGTTCACGGAGCAGAAGGTCATATAGGGCGCCGACATGGTGCCATGACATTTGTTACACCACAGGCAGGGGACGACGTCTTCACCCCGGCCCTCATACAGTTTTTTGCCATATTCCGGATCTGCCATAAAAGCCCGGGCCATGCCGATCATATCGCATTTGCCCTCGGCAATATAGGCGTTGATTTCCTCCGGGTCCTGGAAGCCGCCCACGGGTTCTGTGAGAATCTTGCATCCTGCTGCTTTCAAAGCCATGGAGTAACGGATGGTCTCATGCTCTCCCTTCTGGAAGGTAAAGCCCGTAGGATGAGATTTTGTCATATCGCATTCCCGAAGCTGGAGAATATCCGCCACGTCCTCTATACATTTGGCAAATTCGATGGTGTCCTCCAGGGTATACCCTGTGGCCCCGCCCACATAGCCGTTTGGCTGTTCGCCAGCGACGCAGAGTTCGACAATAAAGCTTTTGCCAAAGCGCTTTTTCACGGCCTCCAGCGTCTCATGCAGCAGACGCAGACGGTTTTCCATAGAGCCGCCGTATTCATCGGTACGGGCATTGGGATACAGCAGCATCTCCACACGCATGGCGATACCGTCGTATCCAAAATCGGCAAACATCTGAATCTTTTGGAGGAAGGTCTCAATCACTTCCGGCATCATTTCCTTCGGAAGCATTTTTGTAGGCTTTCCGGCCATGCCCGGAGGACCAAAGGCCTTTCCATCCAAAGTGTAGCCGTCGGGATACTTGAGATCGGTACATACCAGCAGTTTGGAACCGTAAAAATGTACGTCATCGGCCATCTGGGTAAAGTAGTTATAGGTGCCTGGATCTGTATAGTCAAAATTCTGCATCCGTTTGGCATCCTCGACCGGGGCGGAACGCTGATTCGGATTACTCCACTCCGCCAGGGTAATGATGGCGGCGCCATTCCGGGCCAAACCGCCCATGAAGGTCATAAAACTGTCGGCGGGGTATGTCTCCGGCCCCTGCAAAAAATGCGGGGAGGCGTTGGGATACATGGTGCGGTTTTTAATTACGGTGTCTCCAATGCGAATAGGACTCAGCAAGGCTTGATAACGATAACTCATAAAACTTTTCCTTCTTTCAAAAATCAGAGGGAACGCCCTGTGCAGCGTTCCCTCTGTGTGTTTACGCCACAGTCATGACGATACTGCCGGCATACGTGCCGGGAACAATGGCGGTTTCTTTTCCATCTACGGTCATGGTCAAGGCCTTTCCTTCCGGCGCTGTGATGACAGCGCCTTCGGCGATGGTAAGACCGCTGAGGTAGCAGGTCTTGTCCACAATCCACTTGGAAGAGGCGTCAAAGGAAGCCTTGGTTCCTAGATCCTTTTCCACAGGGGCGTAGGTGCTCTCAACGGTGCCGATGAGCCACCATTTGTCTTCGCTGGGTTCTCCCTGTGCGTGTGCGACCGTGCCGGTGGTAATGGCGCCAGTGAGCGTGCAGTTTTGGAAGGTTAGCACCATCTCGTGTTCGTCGGCCTGCGCATTGAGGAAGTCACCGTTCAATGTGCAGTTGGAGAAGTTGCCTTCCACCTCATTGTGTGCAGGACCCATATCAGGCATTGCTGGCATGCCGGCACCCGGGCCACCTGGACCACCAGGACCACCGGGACCACCCGGGCCACCGGGACCACCCGGGCCACCGGGACCTCCGGGACCACCCGGGCCACCGGGACCGCCAGGACCTTTACCGCCGCCAGGCATACCATTTGGATCGTCGTTGGGGAAAGCCTGAAGAATGATGCCTTCCTTGCTGTTAAGCGTTGCATCGTCAATGTTCATCGTGATGCCGCGCCCTTTAATTTGAAATACGGCTCTCTCCGTATTGAATACGGTACCTTTGTTTACAATTAAAGTGCCTTGTCCGTTGCCGCCGTGGGCCATAACACCCACCTTGCCGGAATTTACAGTGCAGCCGGTAAAGGTAGCGTTGCCTTCCATGCACATGATGACGGGATAGTTCCCCATATTCAAGGTACAGCCGGTGAACTGATCCAGGCAGTTGCCGATGGAATAAGCGCCGTATCCGCAATTCTCAGATTCCAGCACACAATCGTTTAAGTACAGCCGAGCCACTTTGGTGGCGTCTGTGGACATACAGCCCCAGTTTTCGCATTTAATATGGCACCGGTTATAGGTAGCGGTAGCGGAATCCACCAAGTTGGTAGCCCGGACACGACCGGTGAGACCCAGCATCCACGGCACCTTAGTCATACCGGTAACATTGTTGGGCTTGTTACCGTCCTTGACGAACAGCTCGGAGTCATTGACCTCCAGTGTGGCGTGTTCCCGGCCCACTACAGTCACACGAATGGAACCCACAGAATGGATCTTGGCCCGATTCACTGTGACCTTGGAAGTACCAGCAGCGGTAATACCAGCGCCGTGGCCTACAAAGTCATTGCCGCCGTTGCCGATGAGCGTCATGTTGGCATCATTGATGGTAACCACGCTGTTTCCGTCCACATAGACACCGCCAAAATTGTCGGACTGAGAATCAATGGTGAGTCCGTCCACAGTGGAATCCGTGACGGTACCGGCCAGCACCGCGGCGGGTACGGATTTTTCAGGAACGTATTTGCCGTCGGAAATGACCACTGCATTGGCCATTTCAAAATGATCCACGCGGCCGTGGTTCTCATAGTCCACAGCGACCGGATCGCTCACGGTGAGGGCCACCTTGCCGGTGTATGTACCAGGCAGCATTTCGGTGGTTACGCCGTCTACAGTCATGGTCAGGCATTTGCCGGCGGGCGCTGCCAGAGAAGCGCCGTCAGCAATGGTGAGACTTGCGAGAACTTCGCTGTTCTCTACCACATACTGACCCGTAATGGTTTTTTCGTTCATGGGAATCTCTCCTTTGGGCGCGGAGCGCAAAACTCGATATTTTCATATCATAATATAAAGTATAAATGGACGTGTCACACATGTCAAGTCGAGAGAACAAATGCAACGAAATGGGCACAAAGATGGAGTGCATGGGGGATATGCGCTTTGCTATATTACAATTACTTTAAGTAATCTCGCAATTCATCTTCCCGGGCATGCACCTGATCCACCCCGGACTGCCAGAGCGCCCGGATTTTTTCCAGGTTTTTCTCCGTCCGGGAGAAACCTTCCGTGTTGTAGGGGAGGAATAAAAAGATATCTCCACGCCGTTCCAGCTGAAACATTTCCGCCCGTTGCTGGTTATAGACCTCTGCCCGCCGCTTCAGCGCATCCACAAATTTGGGATACTTTCGATACATTTGGAAGGCGGCGGACAATAATTTTTCCTGTTTTTTCTCATAGTTACGTTCTCTTGTCGCTACAACGATAACTTTGTCACAGCCGGCTTTTATGACGCGCCGGTAGGGAATTGGATCTGTGACGCCGCCGTCCATGCAGGAAATTCCGTCGGCTTCGATGATGGGAAACAGCATCGGCATGGCGCAGGTGGCACGTAACGCCATAAATTTTTCATCCCGTTTGGGGAGAGACAGATAGGCGGCCTTCCCGGTATTCACATCGGTTACCACGGCCTCCGCTACGCCGGGATAAGCGGCAAACGCGTCATAGTCAAAGGGAATCAAGCGGTTTGGAATCTCATCGTAAACAAAATCCAGATTAAAATAACAGTTGTTGAGGGGATTGAGCATATGACTGGAGCCCATATAGCGGTCGTCGTTGACATATTCTTCTAGGATTTTCAGATTGCGTCCTCTCTGTCGGGAAATGTAACTGACGCCATAGGCGATACCTGCGGAGACGCCGGTAATATGGTCGGCCATGATACCAAGATCCAGCAGACCGTCGGTGACGCCGCTGGAGAAAATTGTGCGGTTTGCGCCGCCTTCCAGTGCAAGACCAAGTTTCATAATGAAATCCTTTCTGTTTTGAGATTGCCTTCCCTCGAACAATGCAGGCTATTTTGCAAAAGCCGTTGAGAAGGCCATGGAAATATTATAATACAAAATTTTTAAATAGAAAGAAAAAACAAAAGAGAAATTGGAGAAAAATATTCTTTTTCTCATGTATATTTTTCCAAATACTGGTGCACAATAGCCTCGGAGGTGCAAAATATGCAAAACGAAAACAAGAAAAAGCGCTTTGCTGGCAAGGGCTACTACATAGCCCTGATCGCCTGCATTGCAGCAGTCGGTATCTCAGGCTATGTATTTGTAAAAACTGCCCGTGACTCGGCTGTGGAGACTGTAGCCACGGCTACCGTCTCTCCCACCGCTACCACGGAGGCGAAGACAGGAGAAAAAACCAAGGAATCTCCAGCTGTGTCCAGTCCCGCTGCTTCTGCCGCGGCGGAAACGGCGGAAACAGATCAGATGCAAGACGCGTATGAGGAGACAATGGCAGAGACCGATTTGGAGGCCACAGTTTCCTGGCCAATTGAAGGCGATGTGATTGCCACGTTCAGCCAGGACACACTGTCCTATAGTCAGACCATGGCGGACTGGCGGACCCATGAGGGCTTGGACATTGCCGCCGAGGCTGGCGATTTAGTTGCCGCCACCCAGGACGGCACGGTAACAGCGGTCTATGAGGATGACTATTTGGGGAACGTAGTGGTAGTATCCCATAGTGGAGATTTAGCCACCCTCTATGCGAACTTATCGGAGACGCCTGCTGTGGCAGTTGGAGATACAGTTTCCGCCGGCCAAACATTGGGACAGGTAGGAGATACCGCGCTCTTGGAGGCGGCGGAACCCTCGCATCTGCATTTTGAAGTATTTCAAAATGGCGAGGCAATCGATCCGCTGGAGTATCTTCCGGAATAATCCCCTTCCTTAAAAAATGAAAACGCCGCAAATGGGGGACCAAACCCATCTGCGGCGTTTTCATCGTAAAAAGAGAGAGAGAAAATGAAAGCAAATCGGGAATTTCCTCGATTGCATTTTTATTATAAAAGCGGGATTTGTGGATTCGTTGAATAAATTGTGGCTATTTTGTTAATTCTGCCGGAAGATGCTCCGTTGACTTTTACACTTTTGTATGATAAAGTATTATCACATAAAATCATTAACTCGTAAAAGAAATTGGGGAGAGGACTATGGCGGTACAGGTAATCATGCTGATCGTGTTTTTTGCCATCATGGTGGGAGTCGGATTTTATTGCCGCACCCGTGCCACAGATGTGAACGGATTTGTTCTGGGCGGACGATCAGTTGGTCCGTGGCTGACGGCATTTGCTTACGGAACGTCCTATTTTTCAGCGGTCGTTTTCGTGGGATATGCCGGACAATTCGGCTGGAAATTTGGAATTGCGTCCACTTGGATTGGACTAGGCAACGCAATTATTGGCTCTCTGCTGGCTTGGGCCGTCCTGGGGCGCCGGACCCGCATCATGACGCAGCATCTTGACTCTGCGACAATGCCACAGTTTTTTGGGCAGCGGTTTGACAGCAAAGCGCTAAAAGTGGGCGCATCCGTCATTGTGTTCGCGTTCCTGATTCCATATACTGCGTCGCTGTACAACGGTTTGAGCCGTCTGTTCGGCATGACGTTCCATATTGATTATTCAGTGTGCATTGTGCTTATGAGCATCCTCACGGCAATCTATGTGATTGCCGGCGGCTATATGGCCACTGCAATCAATGATTTCATTCAGGGGATTATTATGCTGTTCGGAATTATTGTGGTCATTGCAGCGGTGATTTCCAGCAAGGGCGGATTTATGGAAGCATTGCAGCGACTGGCCGCAATCAACGATGAAACCACAAATATGCCGGGTGCGTTTAATTCCTTCTTTGGACCGGATCCGCTGAATTTGCTGTATGTTGTAATTCTCACTAGTCTCGGAACCTGGGGACTCCCGCAGATGGTTCAGAAATTTTATGCCATTAAGTCAGAAAGCGATATAAAAAAGGGAATGATTATCTCTACGTTTTTTGCCATAATCGTTTCTGGCGGATGTTATTTCCTGGGCGGATTTGGACGGCTGTTTTCGGATCAGATTGATATTGCGGCAAACGGTTATGATTCCATTATTCCGACCATGCTCTCCGGGTTTTCTCCGCTTTTGTTGGGGCTTGTGGTAATCCTGGTGCTTTCGGCATCTATGTCCACGCTTTCTTCGCTGGTAATGGCTTCGGCCTCTACGTTGACCATTGATTTTCTGAAAGATAATTTTGTCAAGCGAATGGACGATAAACGACAGGTGCTGTGGATTCGGGCTTTGGTAGTCGTGTTTATTGCAATTTCTGCTGTCATTGCTCTGGTGCAGTATCAGTCCAAGATTACATTCATTGCGCAACTGATGGGTATTTCATGGGGCGCGTTAGCCGGTGCGTTTTTGGCTCCGTTTCTATACAGTCTCTATTGGAAAAAGACAACGAAAGCTTCGTGCTGGGTATGTTTTGCATTCGGTAGTGTCCTTATGATTGCCAATATGATATTTGGAGACTATTTTCCCCAAATGCTCCAGTCGCCGATCAACTGTGGTGCTGTAGCGATGTTGGCGGGGCTGATCCTGGTGCCAATTGTGAGCATATTTACAAAAAAACCGGATGCAGGGTTGGTAGAGGACGCCTTTGCATGTTATAATAAGACTACGGAAGTTCCCCAAAAAACTGCCTTGGGGAAGTAGCAGACAGCTTTACGGCTATCGCGACGCGGTAGCCGCTTTTTAATGCGCGATTGGCCAGAGCAATCAAAACAGGGAGGTAGGATACCAGAGGTGGATTTTATTGGATTATTTATCCTGTTTATTCCAATAAATGCAATAGACAGACATTTGCATGTTGCGGAGTGTGTCGAATAGGTGAAAAACCACAAAAATTTTTGTAAAATTCCTACTACTTTTTATCGATAGGTGCTTGCCGAAGTGGAAAATTTCATGTAGAATACAAATTGTTAGCTGCTTTCGTCGCCGGGAAAGAATCTGGTTCTGTTTGGAAGCGGCTATTGTTCGTTTTGCCGGAAACG
Source organism: uncultured Eubacteriales bacterium (assembly GCA_902475435.1). Classification (GTDB taxonomy): domain Bacteria; phylum Bacillota; class Clostridia; order Oscillospirales; family Oscillospiraceae; genus HGM13006. The sequence goes on from CABRZL010000002.1 coordinate 14,181, forward strand.
GCACCATGTACAATATCTTGTTTGGAGGAATCACAAATGCAGAAGAAAATCTTTGCGTTGGTTCTGGCTTTGGCCATGGCGCTCAGTTTAGCAGCCTGTGGACAGAGCGTCGGTGAGACCAGTACTGCTACCGACAGTGCTGCCAGCGCAGCCGAAGGGTCTGAGGCGGTTGCCTCTACCGGAGAGGAAGCTCCCGCCGCTGAAGGAGCCATGAAAGTAGGCTTTGTCTATATTGGAGACGAGAGCGAAGCCTATACGGCGAACTTTATTGCCGCTGAAAATGCGATTAAAGAGCAGTTCGGCGACAAAGTGGAGTGTATCGCCAAATACAATGTGGCGGAGGATTCTGTAGAAGATCCTGTCCGTGAGCTGTGCGAATCCGGATGCGAGATTATCTTTACCACCAGCTTTGGTTATGGCGCTGTTGTGAAAGAAATTGCCCAGGATTATCCTGACATTCAGTTCTGCCAGGCTACCTGCGCTGACGCAGCGGCAGAGCCTATTGTGGAGAACTATCACAATTATATGGGCGCGATTTACCAGGGCCGTTATGTGGCCGGTATTGTGGCCGGTATGAAGCTTCAGGAGATGATCGACGCTGGTACCATTACCGCAGATCAGGCAAAGATCGGCTATGTAGCTGCGTTTGACTATGCTGAGGTAATCTCCGGTTATACGGCGTTCCTGATGGGCGTTCGTTCGATTGTACCCGAGGCCACCATGGAAGTCCAATATGCCGGTACCTGGGGAGATTACGATATTGAAAAGACCATGGCTACTGCACTGATTGAGGATGGCTGTGTTATCATCTCCCAGCATTCCGATACGGAAGGCCCCGCAGAGGCATGTGAGGACGCTAAGGCCAAGGGAACAGAGGTTTACTGTGTTGCCTACAACCAGGATATGACCGATATTGCGCCCAATACCTGCCTGATCTCCTCCCGTCAGGACTATGCGCCTTATGAGGTGGCTGCCGTCCAGGCGGTCATGGATGGAACGGAGATTGCCCGTGATGAGTGGGCCGGCTTTGACAAGGGCTGGGTTGCCATGACGGAACTGAATACGGCGATTGCCGCAGAGGGAACACAGGAAAAGATGGATGAGGCCATTGCTGCGTTCAAGGATGGTTCGATGAAGGCAACGGATGTATTTAAAGGTCCGTACACTGCTACCGATCCCTATTCCAATGAGACGATTGATTTGACCGATGGTTATGAGGAAAATGCAACGCAGTCTGCACCTTCCTTTAGCTACGTCATCAATGATATCATCACCGTAAAAGGTACCAACTGATTGTGCCGAAGCAAGGCGGAGCTGGGGAATCCCGGCCCCGCCTAAGGTGCCTTCCGAGGCTTTTGAATTTTGCGGAAGCATGCCCTCCGTGAAGTTGAGCAGCTTAGTGAGCGCGAGGATAAGAGAAAGGATGAGACATTTGGAAAAGGAAGTCGCCATCCGTCTGACGGATATCACCAAGCGGTTTGGAGATGTGGTGGCCAATCGGGCCATCTCGCTGGAGGTTCGTCGGGGTGAGATTTTGTCTTTGCTCGGAGAAAATGGAAGCGGCAAGACAACCCTGATGAATATGTTATCCGGGATCTATTTTCCGGACGAGGGACACATCTATATAGGGGACCGGGAGGTCACCATTCGTTCTCCGAAGGATGCCATAGAACTGGGAATCGGTATGATCCATCAGCATTTTAAACTCGTGGATGTGCTCACAGCGGCGGAGAACATTGTTTTGGGGCTCCGGGAACACGGGAAATTTGACAAAAAGGCCGTTGCGGCAAAGGTAAAGGAAATCAGTGCAAAGTATGGGTTCTCCATTGATCCGGAGAAAAAAATCTATGATATGAGCGTCTCGGAGAAGCAGACGGTTGAGATCATTAAGGTGCTTTACCGGGGAGCAGATATTTTAATTCTGGACGAGCCAACGGCCGTCTTGACGCCCCAGGAGACGGAAAAACTGTTTACTGTGCTCCGGGCCATGAAGGAAGACGGGAAGGCCATCATTATTATTACGCATAAGCTTCAGGAAGTGCTGGAATTGTCCGACCGGGTGGCTGTTTTACGGAAGGGCGAGTATGTGGGCATGGTGGAAACCAAGGATGCTACCGCGCAATCCCTGACGGATATGATGGTGGGACAGGCGACCGTACTCAACATTGATCGGCCGGAGCCAAAGAATCCCCAGAAACTGTTGAGCGTTTCCGGGGTGACAGTGATAGATGCAAATGGTGTCAAAAAGCTCGACGAGGTGAGCTTTGAAGCCTATGGCGGAGAAATTCTGGGGATTGCAGGAATTTCCGGCTGTGGACAAAAAGAGCTTTTAGAAGCGGTAGCGGGACTTCAGCGGGTGGAATCCGGTTCCATTGTGTATCACGGCCCGGATGGAGATCAGGAGCTGGTGGGCAAGTCCACGATGGAGATTCGGGAGCTGGGAGTCCGCCTGAGCTTTGTGCCGGAAGACCGGCTGGGCATGGGCCTGGTCGGCAACATGGATATGGCGGGCAATATGATGCTCCGTTCTTTCAAACGCGGAAAATTTGGGTTTTCGGATCGAAAGGAGCCGGAGCGGCTGGCGGAGAAGGTCAAAGAGGATCTGGAAGTTGTGACGCCCAGCATTCAAACCCCGGTTCGCCGTATGTCCGGCGGAAATGTACAGAAAGTCCTGGTAGGGCGGGAGATTGCAGCAAATCCGAAGATTCTCATGACTGCCTATGCAGTGCGGGGACTGGATATCGGAACTTCCTATACAATTTACCGACTGCTTACGGAACAGAAGCAGAAAGGTGTTGCAGTGATCTATGTAGGAGAAGATCTGGATGTGTTGCTGGAACTGTGCGATAAAATTCTGGTGCTCTGTGGCGGCAAGGTCAGCGGATTGTTGGACGGCCGGACAGCGACCAAAGACCAGGTTGGCCTGATGATGACAAAGGTAGGGGGTGCGTCATGAACAAGAGAGAACCGTTGATTCGCCTCGCAAAGCGCGACGATGTGGGAACCGTACTGGCATGGACAATCCGGATTGCTTCCATTCTGGTGGCGCTGGTTTTGTTTGCGGGTCTGATTATTGTGGTAGGATATAATCCTGCTTCCGTCTATGTCGCCATGCTGGATGGCTCCATGGGCAGTGCCCTCAATATACAGCAGACCATTAAGATTATGATACCTCTATTGGGGGCGGCATTGGCCATTGCGCCGGCCTTTAAGATGCGGTTTTGGAATATCGGTGTGGAGGGGCAGATCACCGTAGGCGGTATCTTTGCCACTTACTTTGCCCTGACCTTTCAGAATACATGGCCTTCTGCGCTGCTGCTGCCTGTCATGTGTGTGGCGGCGGCCATTGGCGGCGGCCTGTGGGGAATGATCCCGGCAGCGTTTCGCGCCAAATGGGGAACCAACGAGACATTGTTTACGTTAATGCTCAACTACATTGCGATCGGTATCGTGAAGTATTTGCAGGGAGGACCATGGGAGAAGGTGCCCAAAGGAACCCAAATGATCGAGCGGTTTTCACAGACCGCCCGGATGCCGAATGTATGGGGTGTGACTGTGGGCGGATTCCTGGTGCTGGCATTGGTTATATTTATGTTCTGTTATCTTCGTTACACAAAGCATGGGTATCAAATTGCCGTGGTGGGGGAGAGCGAGGCCACCGCCCGCTATGCAGGCATCAATGTCGGCCGGGTGATTGTCCGTACGATGTTTGTTTCCGGCGCCATTGCGGGAATTGTGGGATTTATTGTCGTTTCCGGTATCAACTATACCTTGTCGGATTCTGTGGCCGGCGGCGTAGGGTTTACGGGGATTACGGTTGCCTGGCTGGCACAATTGAATCCCATTGGAATGGTATTTATTTCACTGCTGTTAGCGGTGCTTACCAAGGGAGCATCCACCATCAACACCTTGACTCACAATGCATTGCCGGAATCCATGAGCGATATGCTCACGGGACTCATCCTGTTTTGTATGTTGGCCAGTGAGTTTTTCATCCGATACCGTATGATTTTCCGGAAAAAGCAAAAGGAGGCGGCGAAATGACCTTTTTTGTAAACTTCTTTGTGGCCGCCGTCCTGATGGGAACTACGCTGATGTACGGCACCTTGGGTGAAATTTTAACAGAAAAAGTAGGAAACATGAACCTGGGCGTGGAGGGACTGATCTATATGGGTGGTTCCACGGGACTCATTGCGGCATTCCTCTATGAACGGGCTGTAGGAGACAGCGCCATTCCCATGGTGGCGGTTGTACTGGCATTTCTGGCGGCGTTTCTGGCAGCAGGATTGGGAAGCCTGCTCTATTCCTTTCTGACCATCACCCTTCGTACCAATCAGAATGTCACAGGTTTGGCGCTGACTATCTTTGGCGTGGGGTACGGAGAGTTCTTCGGCGAGTATTTTCGGGGCATTGGAGGCGGTCGGCTTCAGATTTCCGAAGCGGCGGGCGCGATCTTCTCTCAGCCACTGCTGCCGCAGTTTCTCCGGGATATTCCGGTGGTTGGGAAGCTGCTTTTTTCCTATAATTTTATGATCTATTTGGTGCTGGTCATCGCGGTGGGCATGGCCTGGTACTTTGCTCGTACCCGCAGTGGATTGAGCCTGCGGGCGGTAGGCGAGGACCCGGCGACGGCTGATGCAGCCGGCATCAATGTTACTAAGTATAAATATCTGGCCACCTGCCTTGGCGGCGGCATTTGCGGCCTTGGCGGCCTGTATTTTACCATGGTATCCGGCGGAGGAAACTGGTCTGCAGGTGCAATGGACGGCAAGGGCTGGTTAGCGGTGGCACTGGTGATCTTTGCTCTGTGGCGGCCGCTGCGGGCTGTGTGGGGTTCCATTGTGTTTGGCGCCCTGATGATTATGTATATGCGTGTAACGCAAATCCATATTCCAACGGAAATTTATAAAATTCTTCCCTATGTCGTGACTGTGATCGTGCTCATCAGCATTTCCATTCGGCAGAAACGAGAGAATCAGCCGCCTGCCAGTCTTGGAAACGCCTATTTCCGGGAAGAACGATAAGAAGAAAGAAGGTCCTGTGGTCAGGGCCTTCTTTTACAATATCTTTTCTGAGGTTTTACGGCGGGCAAGTTGTATTTTTCCGGCCATTGGGGTACAATTTGATTGAAGAACAGGAGCAAAAGGGGAATTTTATATGAGCGAGGTATTGCGGGATGCAATTGGGAACCCGTGTGTAGTGGCGCCAGTTGCCGCCTGGATTTTGTCGCAGCTGTTAAAATTTCTGTTGACCGCTGCAAAAACCGGAGACTTTCTGCCAGAGCGACTGGTGGGAAGCGGCGGAATGCCCTCGGCCCATGGAGCTACAGTCTGTGCATTGGCGACGTCCATTGGACTCACTTCCGGGGTTGGCGGAAATGATTTTGCGCTGGCGGCAATTTTTGCATTGGTGGTTATGTATGATGCCCGCGGCGTCCGACGGGAGGCGGGGCGACATGCCAGAGCGCTGAATCTGCTGTCCGCCCGGGCAGCTGCGGAAGGCAGCCCGCTGCCTGAGGACAAGCCCTTTCATGAGTTGGTTGGACATACGATACCGCAGGTGCTGCTGGGGGCGGCATTGGGGGCCTTGGTTGCAATCGCAGTGTGTCATGTTATGGGATGAGTGTGTTTTTCAGGCACGGCCCGCTCTGTCAGTATGATAGATGAAAAGCAGTGAAAAGCCACATCGTGGAGGTATATCCTTCATGATGTGGCTTTTTTATTTTGCTATTGTTGTGACTTCAGCCGCCGAATGTCCTGTCCTGCGAAGCTTAGAATATCGAATTCCCCGGCCAGTCGAGAGGTAATTTGCGGCGTATATCGGCTGGAGAGTTGTTCAATGTTGTAGTTGGTAGAAATAATGGTGGGAATTTTGGCCATAATTCGGCCGTTGACAATGCTATAAAGAGCCGGGGCAATAAAGCTGGTGGGCATTTCCGTGCCGAGATCGTCCAAAATCAAAAGATCGCACTCCATAATTCGTTCAGCCATACGGAGTTCCTCTTCCGTGCCGCCGCCAAACTTCTGTTTTTCCAGACAGGAAAATATATGAATGGCAGTGTCATAGACCACGCTATAGCCGCGGGCCACCACTTCGCGCGCAATGCAGGCAGATAGAAATGTTTTGCCCAAACCCGGTGCGCCGCTCATCAGCAGATTTTTTGCGCGCTTTGGAGTAAAGTGGCTTGCATAGTTGACGCAGGATTCATAAATCAGTTCCATTTGCATCCGAGGGGAAATCCCTGTGGCAGGATTCACTGCGGTGGGATAATAATCCAGGGAAAAGTCGTCAAAACTGGCGTTCTGATTCAGCAGACTGGTCAGTTCCTTTCGCTGCTCCTCCTGACAAAACTGCTCCAAACAGGAGCACATCTTTTCTCCTACATAGCCGGTATCGCTGCAAGTCCGGCACATGGGGCCGTCCTGAAGCACATTGGTTGCGTAGCCGGCCTGCTGCAGTAGGGCATCTCGCTGTCGTTGCAGCGTTAGGTTTTTCTCGCGAATTTTTGACATGGCCTCCTTTGGATCTTCTCCATAACGAAAGGCATGAGCCATTACGTCGGCCATGGTCTGACGAATTTGCTGGTCGATTTGCGCCACTTCCGGAAGCGCTTCGTAAATCTCAGCCAGGCGGCGACGCTGAGCTTGACGATGCTGATCCACCGCCTCGGCGTAACGGTTTCTGGCCCGGACCAGCACTTCCTTTTCGTATCCCATGAGGTCATTCCTCCTTCAAAGAGTCCCGAAGCTGCTGAAGTTTGGCAATGGCGCTGAGTTCACTCTGCCCCAATGTATAGCCGTTGTTGGATTGTGGGGCTGGATGATCTCCGGATTGTACCTGGGACAGGGTGTGCAGCCCTTTTTCATGCCAGTTTAACAGGATTTTATTCATATAGCGCCAAGCCAGTTTCCCTGTGGAGACGATAGTTTTTTCGTAGGCGCACTGAATGGCAGCCGGTTCAAAGCCCATTTCCAGCCAGGATTGTATGTAATTCCGCTCGGATTCCACCAAGGGGCGGTCCAACTGCATGAGTTTTTTTACTTGGGCTTCCGGCGTCATAAGGGATAGCTTGCGGCTGATATAGTCAGAAGCCCGTTCCAGAGTTACAATTCCCTGGTTGGCCCAAACATAGCATTCGCGTTCTATGGTTCGCATCGTGACGGTGCGGTTTGTGCCATGGGTACGATTATAATACTCGTTGCGTTGCAGACAATAAGTGAGCACCATGCTGACCACTTCCGGTGGCATTTTCAGATAATCCCGAATGGATAAAAGGACTTTTAACTCCTCTGAGGTCAGGACGCGTCCCAGCCGCCGGCTGATTTCACCCTGCAACAGGGTAAAAGAAGCGTCTTGCGCAGCAAAAGCTGCAACGGCTTCGCTGGTATAAACGGGTGCACGTGCCTTGTCATACCGATTTGCAGCAGGCTTTATTTCCATGAGGCCCAGCTGCTTGAGCAAAGATTCCGCCCAACCCAGAGCCTGTGTGGAAAGATGCAGCTGTTCCTGTGCATGAGCAAGCCGAAAATCACCGGTGGACTTCATATAGAGGTAAACCAGAGCGGCGTCGCCGCTGCCGGCAGAGAGAAGTTTTGCTGTTTCCTGAGGTGTCAGGGTAATATAATCCAGTGGTTCCATCCCCGTCAATCCTCCGTCATTGTGTTTTCCTGCTCAATTTCCTGAGCCGGATACTGTGAGTTGAAATAGTAATCTAAAATATCCTCAGCAACTCCGGCAAAGTTACTGCCGGAAGCGCCGTGCTCTACATAGATGGCAATTACAATTTCCGGGTCATCTGCCGGAGCCCAGCAGACGAAAGCGCCGTTGTCGGAACCGCCGGAACCATGCTGCGCCGTTCCGGTTTTTGCACAGACTTCGATGGGATAACTGCTGAGCGCCGAGCCGGTGCCTTCCGTGACGCACTGCCGCATGCCCTCATAGATTACCTGATATTCGCTGGCGCTGAGCAGATTGGTAGCGCTTGGAACATAGTCATTCCCTTCTACCAGAGTTTGGAAATCAGAAGAAACTGCGCGGCGAAGAAATGTTGCTTTATAAAGGGTGCCGCCGTTGGCCAGGGCGGAAACGTATCGGCAAAGCTGCAATGGCGTCACCTGTGTATCGGACTGACCGATCGCTGCAGTGGCAGTATCGGCGTCATACCAGGAGGAATAGTCCGTATCGCCGTAAAGTTCTTCTTTCAATTCCGGAGAGGCCATTCGACCGCTGCTGGTGGAGACCTCGGAACCGGGATCCTGGCCAATGCCGAAGGCTTCAGCTACCGCATCAATATTGTTAATACCTGCCATCATGCCTACGGTATAGAAATAGATGTTACAGGACTGGGCAAGGGCGCCGCGCATATCCTGAATCCCGTGGACGCCGCCCTGTTTCGCAATCCAACAGCCCAGCGTGGTTCCGTCGGAGAATTCGTAATAGCCTTCACCGTCGACGGTGTAATTGGCGCTAATGCCGGCACGCATGGCGGCAATGGAAGTAATCATCTTAAAAGTAGAACCAGGAGGATAGGCGTCCAATAGGGCGCGATTCCGCAAGGGGGAAACCTCGGCCTCCGCAAGCTCGTTATATTTGGTGAAATATTCGCTGGGGTCGTAGGTTGGATAGTTAGCGGCGGCCAACACTTCTCCGTTTCTGGGATCCATGACCACTACAGCGCCAGCATCCGCGTCATATCCGTCCACGCCTTCTCCTTTCGATTCGACCAGAGCTTGAATATGACTGGCCAGGGATTTTTCCGCAACTTCCTGAAGACCAATATCGATGGTGGTAATTACATTGGATCCGCTTTGCGGTTCGACTTCCCAATATTCATCCAATACCGTCCCATCGGCGGCAACTGTAACCACTTTTACACCGTCGGTACCGTGCAGATATTCTTCAAAAGCGGCTTCCAGACCGTCTTGTCCCACTTTGGCATCCAGTGCGTATCCCAAGGCTTCATAGGTTTCGGTTTGGGATTCGGTCATGGCGCCTACATGGCCCAGAAGCTGGGCGGCAAAAGACGTGTTGTATTCCCGGACTGTGGTTGTGGTGACGTCCATGCCGGGAATGGCCAGTTCCTTCAAAATGGCCAACTGATCGGCGGTTACATCCTCAGCCAAAGTATATGTGTCGGTGTAGGCATAAGTTGGCAGGTCCAGCTCATACCGAAGACCCATAACCATTCGAGCCTGTTCTTCAGTATATTCTTCAGGAATATGGTAGACGGATTTGAGCTTCTTTGCCAGATTTTCCGCCGTCATATCAGCGTCCCATTCCCGGCCTAGTAGAAACCGCCGGAATGTGTAGTTGGGGGTTTCTTCGGTATAGGTATATGGCGTGGTGGTAGACAGCGGGAGGCTGTCGTTATATTCAATGCCGTATTTCTTACAGGTTTCCGCCAGTTCCAGCAGTGCGCCGTTCGGGTCTTCAGAATTGAAGAGCACAAAGCTGTTGATAATCACATTGTAAGTTGCGCGATTGCTCACCAATACGGTGCCGTGACGATCAAGGATTTCGCCACGGGCGGCGGAGACGGTTTGCGTATAGGTAGTAGTACTGGAACTTCCGTAGGCATTTGTTTCATTTTCCGTGAGTTGAAGGCCGAACAAGCGAACGGTATAGACGGCTGCCACAAGACAAATTAAAACGACAACAATGCCAATTCGAAAGCGATAAAGTCTATCCATGGAATCCTCCAATTCGAGAGATATAAGCGGTTAAGGGATAAAAAAGAAAACAGAAGACCAGAGCGATCAGCATTTCCGGTAAAAATGTGGTAATTAGTGCGACGGCGGGAATCGTGCCCGAAAATACGGACACCAAGGCATGAAGCCCATCCGTTAGCAGCAGCGCAGGGATGCTGATGCACAGGGCGGTTTTGATGCCGCGCAGCAAAAAACGTTCTGTAATAAAGCCGGCCAGTGTGCCGATTACCGTGAGAATGACGATACACCAGGCACCGAAGTAGCTTAATTCGGTACTCCAAGCCCAAATGCACCCGCCGATCAGGCCGAAGATGCAGCCGCGCTGGGAGCCTTCGAATAGACTGATGCAGGACACCGCCACCGGCATTATGCTGGGGACCAGCCCCAGATGCAGACTTCCGAAAACCGAAGTCTGTAACAATTCTGCCAAAACTAAAAGCAATGCATACAGCGCCATTCTGACGCGAAATTGTGTTTTGCTGGACATGGGATGCTCCTTTCCCGCGTCAGTCGTTGATATCAAAGGATTTGATAATGAAAACCTGTTCCACGCTGTTTATATCGACGGTAGGCGTAATCACAGCATATTTTGCCACGTTGATTTCATCGTCGCCCACATCGGTGACCGTTCCGATCACCAGCCCGGAAGGATAGATATCGCCGTCGCCGGAGGTGAGCAGCTGATCGCCGTTCCGAATGGTGGCGGAGGAACTGATATAACTGGCAAGCAGAGTGCCTTCCCGCATCAGCTCAAAACTACCCTGGGCAATGCAGCTGTATCCGCTGCCGAAAATATAGGCGCCGATTTCAGAGGTAGTATCAAGGATCGTGGTGACAGTGGACCAGTTTGTTCCGGTTTCTGTAATGAGACCGATCACCTGGCCGTCGGCTGTAATGGCGCACATACCGGCCTCCAGTCCGGCCGAGGAGCCCTTGGAAATCGTCATGACGCTGCCATAGCTGGAGCTGTCCCAGGAGACGACATTGGCAATCTCAAAGGTAAAGTCCGTGTGTTTTTCCCGTAGGGACAACAGACTGCGAAAATGTTCGTTTTCTTCCTTGTAGGTTTGTGAATCGCGAATGTCCTGATTTTGCTGTGCCATCTCTACGCGAAGCTGTTCGTTTTCTGCGGCCAGCATTTCATATCCAAAAATATAGTTGTACAGATTTTCTGCTTTACGGACCAAAATGGTGGCGGCATTTTTAACCGGAGTCATGACAATGGATACCGCATTGTTCATGGGAGAAGCGCTTCCGGGGCGCAGGATAATAAATCCCATGGTAATAAGGGCAGCCAGCGCTGCAACAACCAGCACAACACGGATTCTTGTATTGAAGAATTTTTTCATGCTTTTGCCTCCAGTATGGGAATTCCGGCCGTTCGGAGCATTTGTGCGGTGGCGCAGAGGGGAAGACCTACCACGTTGTAATAGTCTCCCACCAGTTTGTCTACAAAAAGCGACGCATATCCCTGAATGCCGTAGGCGCCTGCTTTATCCATGGGCTCTCCGGTAGCAATATAAGCCCGGATTTCTGTCCGGTTCAGCGGCCGGAAATGGACTTCGGTTTTCTCACAGTGTGTTTGAACCCGGGAGTTGGTCCGGACTGTAACGCCGGTCAGCACCAGATGGCTGCGGCCAGAGAGTGACAGCAGCATTTGCTCTGCATCAGCGGAATCTGTTGGCTTTCCTAAAATCGAGCCATCCCGTACGACTACGGTGTCTGCAGACAGAATCACTGCATTTTCCGGATGATACTCGCCCACAGCATGTGCTTTTATGCGGCTCAGACGCTCGACCTGTTCCTGCGGCGTCAGACCGGGGATCAGCGTCTCATCCGCAGCTGCCGGGTGGACGGTGAAGGTAAGACCAATGCGTTCCAGCAGTTCTTTACGCCGCGGAGAACCGGATGCTAAAATCAGATTATAATTGTTCATGGGAATTTCCTCCATCGAAATGGGTGGTTACTCAACGCCTCTGAGGTATAGTCCCCGGGTATTGACGCCGGGATCAAAAGTCCCGCCCCGGAGGTGATCCTGAAGCACGGTGTTGACCTGTTGGTCGTTTTCCGTGGTGAAATTCAGACGGAGGGCCCAAAGCCCTAAATCCGTGAGCTCAGAGAGTTTATCGCCCCAGTACAGCTTTCGGCTGTTGTAGATCACGCTGCGGCAGGTATTTCCATCCCGCAGGACAGGAAAGCGACTGCCAGTACGGTCTACCAGACCGGTGCGGCTGCTGCCGCAAGTACAGGTGCCGGTACGGCTGTGTATGATACAGTTTTCCGTAATCATGAGCGGAAGACGGCCATAGGAGATTAACTCCATGGGGACGGGCTTGGAAAGATCCCGGATTTGGGGCAAGGTCAGTTCAAAGGATGCCGTCAAAGAGGCGCATCCCAGCGCTGCATAGAGGTTGGCCGAACCGGAATTAAAGACGTTTAATCCAAAATCGCCATGGACAATATACCCAGCCCGACGCAGGGGGTCTATCATGCCCAGATTGCCTGCCAGTGCATCCCGGACGCCCAGGGCCTTGGCCTGTGCCAACTGCCGGAAAACAGGGTCCCATTGTTCTTCAAAAATTACCCGAGGGAGCACCGCGCACACGGGTACCGTCTGGAGCGCTGCTGTTACGCTGGGATGCCCAGACACCACCAGATGGAGAGGCATATAAAGAAGAGCGGGCTGAAAGCCGAGAAGTTCCGGTGTAAGCTGGCGTACAGACTGAATGCTGACAGTATAAACAGGTTTTCCGCGATGAGAAGCATAGACGGTCGGAGCGGTAAAAGAACCTTCCCGAGTCTGTGGCACTTGTCCTCTCAGCGCCGAAAGACGGCTCAGCACGTCTCGGCGAAGGGTGTTGATGGCGGAAGCGGACAACGTAAGCCCTGGTTCCAGCTCCAGTTGAAGGTCAGAGAGATAATAGGGGGTTCCGCCGGTCTTTTGCAGACGGCTTAACAGATCCTGTTGCGTCAGGGGACGTGTTCTGGCTACTTCCGGGAATGGACCAGTACTCTGAACCCATAAACCCTGAGCATCTATGGCGGTTAAAGTAGAGGGCATCCCGTAGCGCAGGGACATCTGGAAGGTGACGGGGACGCGGCGAACTTCGGCATTTTCGTAGGAAGCTCTGGCCCGGGCGAATAAAGCCCGGTCAGACTCTTCCTGATGGGTGCCGAACATGGCTTCACCCTTGCGGCCGGTGTAGTAGCCGTCTGTGAAGCCCTGGCGGGAAAAAGCCTTGCGGAGTTCCTGCAATTGCCGAGATGTGACGGGTCGGCCCAAGACGGCGTCTTTGTAGATCTTTGTGGCAATTGCCACGTACTCCGCCCGTTTCATGCGTCCTTCAATTTTGATGCAGGACACGCCCATCTCATCCAATTCCTGCAGGTAGCTTATCAGACAGTTGTCCTTGAGGCTTAAGGGGTAGCGGTTTTCCTGGCGGTCAAAGCCATAGGCCATGCGGCAGGGTTGGGCGCATTGCCCGCGGTTGCCGCTGCGACGTCCGATCATCGCGGACATATAGCATTGTCCGGAATAGCACATGCACAGCGCGCCATGAACAAAAACCTCCACTTCTATGGGACTCTCGCGGCAAATGGCGGAGATCTGGCTTCGGCTGAGCTCCCGGGCCAAGACTACGCGGCTGATTCCAAGTTCGGCGGCTTTTTTGACTCCGGCCAGATTGTGAACCGCCATTTGCGTGCTGGCGTGAATGGGCATGTCCGGTGCCATTTGGCGGATCAATTGCAAAATGCCAAGATCCTGTACCAAAATGGCGTCCACACCGGCCCGGCGGGCTTCTGTAATCACTTGTCCGGCAGACTTGAGTTCCCGATCTAATACCAGGGTGTTAAGAGTCAGGTAGACCTTAACGCCTCGAATATGACAGTAACTGACACATTGCCGCAGTTGCTCCTCTGTGAAGTTTTTGGCGTTCATGCGGGCGTTAAAGGCGCCATATCCCAAATACACCGCATCAGCGCCGTTTTGCACCGCGGCGATCAGCGCATCGCTGGAACCCGCGGGGGATAGCACTTCAAGCATATTGTTACCTCATTTTATAAAAAATCCAAGCCGCAAAAGGGCTTAAGGGCGTAAAATTGATTTTGAACTATCATTATACCACATTTCCTTCCGCGGCGAAACCCCTAAAGACGCCAAAACCTACCGGAATTTCGTGGCAGAGAGAGAAAAAACGCCTCCATTCGGAAGGAATAGAGGCGAAAGGTTTCCTAATATGCGATTTGCAGCGTGCCAAAAGGGATTATGTTATGGGCGAACATAGTTGAAACATGTTAGGCCATGCAATGGTGATATCGCGTTGCAGCTTCTGACCAGTTTAATACGTGGAATAATGATTCTAGATAATTTTTGCGAAGGTTTTGATATTGCAGGTAATAGGCATGTTCCCACACGTCTATATTCAGAATAGGTCGCATGCCCTGCGGCAGGGGTGTTTCCTGATTGCACGTGGTAACAATGCGCAGACGGCCTTTGCAGGAAACCAGCCAGGCATAACCGGAACCAAACACACTCATGGCCGCATCTGTCATTTGTCTTTGGAATGCGGCCGGATGTCCAAAGTCCCGTTCCAATGCCTGTTTCAATGCGCCGCTGGGGCATTGATCTGTTTCCGGCGTTAGACTGGAAAAAAAGAATTCATGGTTGAATACGCCTCCGGCATTTCGTAGAATAGGAACTCGCACATGGTCCGGGTAGCGTCCCGCCGTGCAAATCAGCTGTTTTAAATCCAGCGTTTGCAGACGCGGACATCCGGACAAGGCTTTGTTGAGACCCTCTACATAGGCGGCCAAATGTCGGTCGTGATGCAGATGCATGGTAGCGGCGTCAATGTAGGGCTCCAGGGCGTCGTAGGCATAAGGCAGAGCCGGCAATTCAAATGGATACATAGAAATCCCCCTTTGCCCCAGCCTATGCCAACGGGAAGAAAAGGTGCCCGAAACAGCGGCTGTTTCGGGCAGTTATATTTTCATATGGTTCGGTCGATGAAAGGAATGTTTTTTTCTCTGGCAAGATTGGAAAAACGGCGCTTTACACGGGGCCAACTGTCTCCGGCATTCTCTACGGCGCTTTTTCTGAGATAAATAGAGCCGCCTGAAGTCTCCATACGAAGGATTTCGTCTTCTGTGGTCTTTTGTTTCAGAAATCCGGTCTTCTCCTGCACCCGCTGCACGTCAAATGAAGTAATACTGCTCTTTGCCATACTGGTTCCTCCTATCATAGGCTATGTCCAATATAGAACATTTGAGCGGAAAATACAAGCAGAACTTGTCCCGGAACAAGAATCCACGTCCATTTGCCATTCTTTCCTGTTTTTCTCGAAATTATTGCAGAAATGCTTGCAATCCCATGGAAATATGGTAAAATAAGTGGGCAATCAAAACATATTTTTTAGTAAGGAGTTGTTTGTTGTTGGAAACCTGGTTTCTGCTTGGCTTCGTCGGCGCGGTAATCGCGTTGCTGTTTGCTCTGTATCAGCGCGGCGTTGTCATGAAGCATGCTGAGGGCAACGACAAAATGGTTGAGATCGCACAGGCCATCCGGGAGGGTGCAAATGCTTATTTGAAGCATCAGTATCTGACGGTGGCAAAGGTCTTTGCCGTTGTGTTTGTGGTCCTTCTCATTATGGCGTTTGCCACAGGCGGCGAGATGCTGTCCAAGTTTACGCCGTTTGCATTCATCACTGGCGGTATTTTCTCCATGCTGGCTGGCTTTATCGGCATGAAGATTGCCACCAATTCTAATGCCCGTACGGCTCAGGCTGCTTCCGAGAGCCTCAATAAGGGCCTTCGCGTGGCATTCTCCTCCGGTTCCGTCATGGGCTTCACTGTGGTGGGACTGGGCCTACTGGATGTGACGATGTGGTTCTGTATCCTGCGTTTTGCCTTTGGAATTGACGATCCCAATACCCTGGGCAACATTATGGTTATGAACGGCATGGGAGCTTCCTTCATGGCTCTGTTTGCCCGTGTGGGCGGCGGCATCTACACCAAGGCTGCCGATGTAGGCGCCGATCTGGTGGGAAAAGTTGAAGCTGGAATTCCGGAAGATGATCCGAGGAATCCCGCTACCATCGCCGACAATGTGGGCGACAATGTGGGCGATGTGGCCGGCATGGGCGCCGATCTGTACGAGAGCTATGTAGGCTCTATTCTGGCGACGTTTGCGCTGTCTGCTACTGCTGGCTATGCATTTGAGGGCATGCTTCTGCCGTTGATGATCGCTGTAGTGGGTATGCTCTGTTCTCTGCTGGGGTCTTTCCTGGTCAAAACCAAGGAAAACGCTACGCAGAAGTCCCTTTTGAAGTCTCTGCGTATCGGAACCTATACGGCGGCTGTACTGGCGGCGATTCTTGCCGCAGTGCTGACCTATGTTATCATGGGTTCCATGGGCATCTTTGTGGCCATCCTCTGCGGCCTGGTAGGCGGCTGTGCGATTGGCTACTTTACAGAGTACTATACCTCTGATACCTATAAGCCCACACAGGAGTTGGCGGCCGCTTCTGAGACTGGATCTGCGACCATTATCATCGGCGGCATTTCTCTGGGCCTGAAATCCACCGCTTCTTCCATCCTGATTGTGGGTGTGGCAGTGCTGATCAGCTATTTTGCTGCTGGTGGTTCACTGACCATTGTGGATGATACCGGTGCGTTTACTGTGGAGTTCTATAAAGGCCTTTATGGAATCGGCATTGCTGGTGTCGGTATGCTCTCCACCTTGGGGATTACGTTGGCTACGGATGCCTACGGCCCTGTGGCGGACAATGCCGGCGGCATTGCGGAAATGGCGGGACTTCCCGAAGAGGTTCGCGAGCGTACAGATGCGCTGGACTCTCTGGGCAACACCACTGCTGCGACCGGCAAGGGCTTTGCCATTGGTTCCGCATCGCTGACTGCGTTGGCACTGCTGGTATCTTATGTGAACATCGTGCAGGAGAAAACGCCTGAAATTTTGAACTTCAACCTGACCAGCCCCACGGTCTTGGTTGGCCTGTTTGTCGGTGCAATGCTGACCTTTGTATTCTCTGCCTTCACCATGGGCGCTGTGCAGAATGCTGCGCAGACAATCGTAACGGAAGTTCGCCGTCAGTTCAAGGAGATTCCCGGAATTATGGAATACAAGGCGAAACCGGATTATCAGGCGTGCGTTGGCATGTGTACCAAAGGCGCGCTCCGTGAAATGGTCGTTCCTGCCCTTTTGGCCATCATTGTGCCCATCGGAACCGGCCTGGTTCTCGGCCCCACAGGCGTAGTAGGGCTGCTGGGCGGCGTATCTGTTACCGGCTTTGCCATGGCCGTGTTTATGTCCAATGCCGGCGGCGCCTGGGACAATGCCAAGAAGTATATTGAGCAAGGACACCATGGCGGCAAGGGCAGCGAGCAGCACAAGGCGGCTGTGGTCGGCGATACTGTGGGCGATCCGTTTAAAGACACTTCCGGTCCGTCCCTCAATATTTTGATTAAGCTGGTTTCTACGGTTTCCATCGTATTCTCTGGTTTGATTGTGACGTTTAACCTGATGGGACTGCTTTAATCTGAAAAAATGGCTGCCGTAAAACGGCAGCCATTTTTTATGCTAAGTCAACATATACTTTAGATACGTAACCATCGTTGCCCTGGTATTCTACTGCGTACCATTCTCCGCTGTCTCCCAGAACATTGATGGTAGCGCCGTTTGGAATCGAGGCGATAATTCGTGATTCCAGGCTGGGGCTCTCGCGCAGGTTCAGCGTACCGGATGTGAGACGGACCACGCCTTTTCTCGGATAATTTTCTCCCGGCTCCCGGAAGGGAATGCCGAAGTATTCGGTTAGGGCCAAAACAATTGTTCTAGCAATGAGATCCAGGTTGGACGTGATCCAGTTGGCGTCTTCCGTGTTGTCATGATAGGCCAGTTCAATAAATACGGACGGCGCTTTTGTTTGCCGTACCTCTCCAATGGCTGTGGTTCCAAGGGCGCGAACCTTGTTTGGATCTGGATAGATTGTCTTGATGGCATCGGCAATCAAATTTGCGGCGCGTTTTCCTTCCACACTGGAGGGATAATAGTAGATGTCGCTGCCACGGACCTGACCATAAATGCTTTCGGGAGCGCCGTTGGAATGAAGCGCAAGATGCAGGTCATAATTTCCCGCGTTGCTTTGGCGGATGGATTGAGAGGCGGAACCTGTTGGAGAATTGCGGGTAAACTGGATACCGGACGCCGTCAAATAGGGTTCCATAGCGTCTGCAAGCCGGTTCATCCAATATTCTTCCGAGTTTCCCGTCACATACAGATTGCCTTCCTGGGTGGAAGGACTTAAAAATATGCTTGGCATAGGCTGCTCCTTTCATGTCTTGCTGCTCTATCCTATGCGTGTCCCTGACGCTATGCCACTGAATAATCTGTGTTTTTTTGCAGATACTGCATAGAAGGGGAACAGGAAGCCGTAAACTTTATGCAATTTAGCCTCTTGACCCTTATTTGCTTTGCCTGTATAATGTATAAAAACATGATATTCCGAAAGGCAATGATGGGAAAAAGTAGTGGTTTTTCCGCCGTACAGAGAACCGGAGTAGCTGAAAACCGGTCGGCGCATTCCATGAACGAACATCTCGGAGCCGCAGCTCGAACCCGGCATGTCCGGCAGTAGGGTGCGCCGCGGTCAGCGCGTTACAGCTGATGCTTAATCGCAATGAGCGGATTCGCAAGAATTCATATGGGTGGTACCACGGAAGTCTGTTTGCCTTTCGTCCCATGTCTCTGAATTGAGACGGGGCGGAAGGTTTTTTGTCTCTTATAAGACGCTAAGAGAGGATGATAGTTAGATGCTAAAACGCACCATTTACTGCGGCGCCCTGCGGGAGGACGCCATTGGGCAAGAGGAGATTGTTGCCGGCTGGGTCCAGACCAAGCGTGATATGGGCGGCGTGGTGTTTGTGGACCTTCGAGACCGGGAGGGGGTTTTGCAGGTAGTCTTTGACGCACAGAATCTGCCTGCGGAGGAATTTTCCATTGCAGACCGGCTGAAGAACGAGACTGTGATTGCTGTGCGCGGATATGTCAGGAAGCGGGACGAAGAAACGGTCAATCCCAAACTGGAAACAGGAACCATAGAACTGCGGGCGCAGCAGTTGGAGCTCATCTCCGAGGCAGATCCACTGCCGTTCTCTGTGGAGGATGGAACCAGCAACGAGGCGCTGCGTCTGAAATACCGCTATCTGGATCTGCGGCGGCCGGAGATGATTTCCAAGCTGAAATTCCGCCACCGGGTGCAGAAGTGCACGGAGGACTACTTGGACGCCCATGGTTTTTTGGCAGTGGAGACGCCTATTTTGACCAAATCTACGCCAGAGGGCGCCCGGGACTATTTGGTGCCGTCCCGTGTCCACAACGGGATGTTTTATGCGCTGCCCCAGTCGCCGCAGATTTTTAAGCAACTCCTTATGGTGGGCGGAATTGATAAATACTACCAGATTGCGCGATGCTTCCGGGATGAGGATCTGCGGGCGGACCGGCAACCGGAATTCACGCAGGTGGATATGGAAATGAGTTTTGTGGATCAGGAGGATGTGCTCCGGCAGTTGGAGGATCTGTTCCGATATCTCTTCCGGAAGCTGATGGGTGTGGAGCTGGCGGATCCGTTTCCGAGGATCACCTGGACCGAATGCATGGATAAATATGGCTCCGACAAGCCGGATTTGCGGTTTGATCTGCCGATTGTGGACTTGACGGAGACCGTTCGGGACTGTGGGTTTTCTGTGTTTCAAAACGCGCTGAAGAAGGGTGGCGTAGTTCGGGCCATCAATGTTCGGGGCCGTGCGGACTTCACCAGGACGGAAATTGAAATGCTTACGGATGAAGCCCTTCATCTGGGAGCCAAAGGCATGGCCTGGATTGCGTGGCGGCCCACCGGAGAGGTCTATTCTATTCTTACCAAGTATTTTTCCAACGAGCAGATGAATCGGCTGCTGTCCGCCATGGATGCAGCCCCTGGGGATTTTATTTTGTTTTCCGCAGATAAGCTCTCCACGGTACGGAAGGTGCTGGGGGGGCTGCGGCTGAAACTGGCGGATCATCTACAGCTCCGACGGAAAGAGTGGAACATTCTGTTCGTCACGGATTTTCCGCAGTTTGAATTTTCAGAGGAAGAGGATCGCTGGGTCTCTACGCACCATCCTTTTACCATGCCGTACCCGGAGGATGTGCCGTATCTTCTGACAGAACCGGGCCGGGTTCGTGCGCAGGCCTATGATGTGGTGCTCAATGGAATGGAACTGGGGAGTGGTTCGGTTCGTATTCATCAGAGAGACGTGCAGAACAAAATGTTTGAGGCTCTGGGATTCACCCAGGAAGAAATACAGGATCGGTTTGGATTTATGGTGGATGCATTCCGCTATGGTACGCCGCCGCACGCCGGTTTTGCCTTTGGGCTGGATCGGTTGGTGATGCAGCTTACAGAAGCAGCTTCTCTGCGGGATGTAATTGCGTTTCCAAAGCTCAAGGACGCCTCCTGCCCCTTGACAGACGCCCCCAATACAGTGGATGAGGAACAGCTGGAGGTGTTGGGGATCGGTGCCCGGGATGAAAGCGGCAGAATGCGGGGTGCCAAAGCGACGCAAATTGTGTCGGGAGAAATTGATCTTCAGCATGTGGCGGATCTGGCCATGCTGAAGATTCCCGCTGCGGAAGAGGCCGGGATGATGAAGGACCTGCTGGAGGTTGTAGAATTTGCCAACCAGCTTGAAAAAATTCGGACAGAGGGTGTCGCACCCATGGCGCATATTGCCCCCCTGGAAAATGTTTGGCGGGAAGATATCGTGACTGGTGTGAATGACCGAGATACACTGCTGGAAAATGCCCCGGCGAAAGAGGACGGATACATTTTCGTTCCCCAGGTAGTGGAGTAAGGAGGGATTGTTGTGAAGATTACGGAACTGAGTCTTATGGCTTTGACGGAAGCTTTGCAGAAAAAAGAAGTTTCCGCGCAGGAAGCAGCAGAGGCCTATCTGGCCAAGATTGCAACAACGGATCCTGATGTGGGTGCCTATCTGTCCGTCACCGGGGAGGCCGCCGTTGCCGCCGCAAAGCAGGTGGACGAAAGACGGGCCAGCGGGGAAGTGTTGCCGCGGCTGGCCGGCGTACCCTGTGGAATCAAGGACAATATCTGCACCAGGGGCATGACCACAACCTGTGCGTCAAAAATGCTGGAACACTTCATGCCGCCTTACGACGCCACGGTTATGGAGAAATTAAATGCGCAGCACGTTGTTGTGTTGGGAAAACTCAATATGGATGAATTTGCAATGGGGTCCTCTACGGAAAATTCCTATTTTCAGATTACCCACAACCCCAGAGATCTCTCCCGGGTGCCAGGAGGGTCCTCCGGCGGTTCGGCTGCGGCGGTGGCGGCCGGAGAGGCGGCCTTTGCGCTGGGCTCTGATACTGGGGGATCAATCCGACAGCCTGCGGCGTTTTGCGGCGTAGTGGGTATGAAGCCGACCTATGGACTGGTAAGCCGATATGGGCTGATCGCATTTGCGTCATCCCTGGATCAGATCGGTCCGCTGACGAAAAACGTCTATGATAGCGCCATGGTGCTGGAGAGTATCTGCGGTCATGATCCCAAGGACTCCACCTCGCTGCCCGATTCCGCGCTTTCTATGACGAAGGGAATTGAAGACGGCGTCAAAGGAATGCGCTTCGCGCTGCCCAAGGAGTATTTTTCGGATGCGTTGGATCCGGAGATTGCGGCGGCCATTCGAGCGGCGGCACATCGCCTTGAAACCCTGGGAGCTCAGGTGGATGAAGTGAGCCTGGAAAACCTGGATTTTGCATTGCCCGCCTATTATGTTATCTCATCGGCGGAGGCGTCGTCCAATTTAGCGCGGTTTGACGGCGTCAAATATGGATTTCGTGCGCAGAATGTGAAGGAAATTCATGACCTCTATAAAGAAACTCGTTCCCAGGGCTTTGGGCCGGAGGTCAAACGGCGCATTATGCTGGGCTCCTTTGTGCTCTCCGCAGGATATTACGATGCGTATTACAAAAAAGCCTTGCAGGTGAGGACGCTTTTAAAACAGTCCTTTGACAAAATTTTTGAGAATTATGATGCAGTACTGTCTCCGGTGGCGCCGACTACGGCCTATAAAATTGGAGAGAAGACAAAGGATCCTTTGGAGATGTATCTGGGGGATGTCTATACGGTTCCTGTCAACATTGCGGGACTGCCGGCTCTGTCAATGCCGTGTGGAACAGACAGCAAGGGGCTGCCAATTGGAATGCAGCTCATTGGAAAACCCTTCTCGGAACCGGTGCTGTATCGGGCGGGATATGCTTTTGAGCTGGAAGGAGGTTCGGAGCTATGATGCAGGATTATGAGATGGTGATCGGCCTGGAAGTCCATGTAGAACTGAAAACAGCCACCAAGATATTCTGCGGCTGCTCCACCAAATTCGGTGCGCCGCCCAATACACAGTGTTGCCCCGTGTGTACTGGAATGCCCGGTGCACTGCCGGTGCTGAACGGCAAAGTTGTGGAATATGCGGTGATGGCAGGTCTTGCAACCAACTGTGAAATTGCGTCTTATTCCAAGCAGGACCGGAAGAACTACTTTTACCCGGATCTGCCCAAGGCTTATCAGATCTCTCAATATGATCTGCCTCTATGCAGTCACGGCTATTTGGACATCGAAACAGAGGCGGGGAAAAAGCGCATCGGGATTACCCGTATCCATATCGAGGAGGATGCCGGAAAACTCACCCATGTAGAGGGGCACGGAACGCTGATTGACTGCAACCGCTGCGGCGTGCCGCTTATTGAAATTGTTTCGGAACCGGATATGCGTTCGGCGGAAGAGGCGAAGGCATACCTGCAGAAACTGCGCGCCATCATTCTTTACACCGGTGTTTCGGACTGTAAAATGAACGAGGGGTCTTTGCGCTGCGACGTCAACCTGTCCA
Organism: uncultured Eubacteriales bacterium; assembly: GCA_902475435.1. Lineage (GTDB taxonomy): Bacteria > Bacillota > Clostridia > Oscillospirales > Oscillospiraceae > HGM13006. The sequence goes on from CABRZL010000002.1 coordinate 36,851, forward strand.
TTCGCAAAAAGGGAAGCAGTCAGCTGGGGACCCGTACAGAAATGAAGAATCTCAACAGCTTTCAGAGTGTTGTGAAAGCTGTTGAGTATGAATTTGCCCGTCAGGTCAGCGTGCTGGATGAGGGCGGCGAAGTGATCCAGGAGACACGGCGGTTTGATATGAATACCGGCAAGACATCTTCCATGCGTTCCAAGGAAAACGCCGATGACTACCGTTATTTCCCGGATCCGGATCTCATTCCGATCGTGGTTAGCGATGAGTTCCGGAAACAGATGGAGAATCGGATTCCCGTACTACCGGATGAGCGGAAACAGATTTATCAGGAGAAATACGGCCTTTCCTCTCTGGCGGCGGAAAACCTGGTGACCCGAAAAGAGATTGCCGATTTTTTTGAAACTGTGGCCCAGGATACGCAATATCCATTGCTGGCGGCCAATCTGGTGGTAAATGAGGTTGCCCGGCTCTGTCCGGAAGATCGGGAAGTTCCCGTGGCGCCGGAACATCTGGCCGTATTGGCAGATCTCCTGGGAACCGGTAAGGTAAACGGCGGCACTTGCAAAAAGGTGATTGGACAGTTATTCCGGGAAGATCAGGATCCGGTAGCTTTGATTGAAGCCCAGGGCCTTCAACAGATCAGCGATGAGGCAGTGCTTCTGCCCATGGCCCGGGAGGTATTGGCGCAGAGTCAAAAGGTGGTCTCTGATTATCGAAAGGGGAACAAAAATGCATTCCATGCCTTGGTGGGTCAGATGATGAAAAAAACCCAGGGTAAAGGCAACCCCCAGGTGATTGGCGAAATGCTCACAAAATTGTTGGAAGAACAGGAATAGGAAATACCGCCGGACTCTCTTCCGGCGGTATTTCCGTTCAAAGATTCAGCAGCCTTTGGAGACGAAGACCCTCGGGCGCTGTGACAGCGTGCCAACCGTGGTGTCCTGCGGGTACGGCATAGGTGTTTTTGCCGTCGGATACATATATGGTTCCGGGGTTGGCGTATCCCTCGTCGTGCAGGAAGGCGGCAAAGACCTCGGCTTCCCGCCGGTGCATAGGCGTAGACAGACCGTCCAAATCCAATACCATCGCGCGGAAAGGTTGGTCCGTGCCCAAGGGTCCCAAGAGCAACGTGTCCACCGGAAGGGTCAGGCTTCGGCAGCACATCAGTTGCCATTCCTTTCGATCCGGAAATCCACATGCCGTGTCAAGAATCAATGCGCTGCCCTGCTTCCCTGCATATCGTCTGAGCTTCATCTTTATCACCGTTTTATTCTATGCGGGAGGCAGTCTGTCGGTATGTAGAATTTCGCCTGTTTACCAATTTTTTCGTTTTCTTTTTTTGCGTCCTGTGGTATACTGAATGTAATTTCATGGAAAGGAGTTGTTTTCATGTCTGTATTACTCACCGGCGGCGCTGGATTTATCGGGTCGCACACGGCGGTAGAGATGATCCGCGCCGGTTATGATGTTGTGATAGCTGACAACTTGTCCAATGCCAGTCCCAAGGTTATAGATAGGATTGAAACCATTGCCGGGACACGGCCCAAATTTTATCAGATTGACGTGGCCGATCCTGCTGCGCTGGAGCCGGTTTTCCGGGAGAACCGGATTGACGGGGTCATTCATTTTGCCGGATTTAAATGTGTGCCGGAGAGCACAAAGCTGCCTCTGAAATACTATCGCAATAACCTGGATACTGCGCTGACTACGCTGGAGGTCATGGAGAAATATGGCTGCAACGCCTTTGTTTTTTCCTCTTCCGCCACAGTCTATGGCGAAGTCAACCAGGCCCCTTTTACAGAAGATATGCCGACAGGGTCGGCGACCAATCCCTATGGCACCACCAAATTGATGATTGAACAGATTTTGGTGGACGCCTGCAAGGCCAATGAAAACCTTTCCGCAGTGCTTTTGCGGTATTTTAACCCCATTGGAGCACACCCCTCCGGACTTATGGGAGAAGCGCCTAACGGGATTCCAAACAATCTCATGCCCTATATCACCCAGGTTGCCATTGGGAAACGCGACCATTTGTCTGTATACGGAAATGACTACCCCACACCGGATGGCACCGGTGTTCGGGATTATATCCATGTGGTAGATCTGGCGGAAGGCCATGTGAAGGCCATGGATTATGCGCTTCAGCATACCGGTGCAGAACCCATCAATCTGGGAACCGGAAAGGGAAGCAGCGTCCTGGAAGTGGTTCATGCATTTGAAGAAGCCAGCGGTGTTAAAATTCCCTTGGTCATTACGGAGCGGCGTCCCGGCGATATTGCCATCTGTTATGCCGATGCGTCCAAGGCAGAAAAACTGCTGGGGTGGAAAGCGCATTATAACCTGGCGGACATGTGTGCCCATTCCTGGAACTGGCAGAAAAATAACCCCAGGGGCTATGACGACTGAGAATGATTCAAGGCGGGCCGAAAGTTTCGGTCCGCCTTTTCTATGGCATCTTTCTGCTTCTTGTGATACAATACATCCATAAGATAGGGAAAGGCTGTATAAATTTATGGATAAAATTGATTTGCACGTTCATACCACTGCTTCGGATGGAACCATGAGTCCGAAAGAAGTGGTTTCTCTGGCTACGATGCTGGGCCTCAAGGCCATTGCATTGACGGATCACGATACCATGGATGGCCTTCAGGAGGCGGGAGAGACGGCGGAACTGATGGGTATTTCTGTAGTACCCGGCATTGAAATTTCAAGCGATTATCGAGGCAAAGAGGTTCATATTCTGGGGTACTTTCTCGATCCGGATGCGCAAAAGCTAAAGGATTATATGGCGTGGGTCCGGAGATCCCGTCGGACTCGAAATGAAAAAATAATAGAGAAGCTCCAAAAGAAAGGGTATTCCATCACCTTAGAACAATTGGAGTCGGAATTTCCGGGTGCCGTGCTGGGACGGCCCCATATTGCCAGAAAATTGGTGGAGCTTGGGGCGGTGCATTCTGTAAAAGAGGCGTTTCGGCGTTATTTGGATACAGGACGAAGCTGCTATGTACCCAGGGAATATATTCCTTTCGTAGATGGAGCCAAGCTGATCCGGGACTGCGGCGGTGTGGCAGTTTTAGCGCATCCCTTACAGTATGGTTTTACAAAATCGGAACTGGAGGCGTTGGTCAAGGCGGCGGTCGATGCCAAATTTACTGGAATGGAAATTCTCTATACAGGATACACGCAAGGGGACATTCAAAAGCTCTATGATCTGGCAGAGGAATACACGCTGTTGCCCACCGGTGGCAGCGACTTTCACGGAGATAATAAGCCGGGCGTTCAGTTGGGAAGCGGGGATGGCAAGCTCGCTGTACCCGCCTATATGCTGGCAATGCTGGCCATGAGCCAGTATCCGCCTCAGAGATGATTTGCAAAATGCACAATAAAAATATAATTTATTGTTAAATTTTACTAAGCTTTTTGGGGGACACGCTGTATAATAAAATTACAGACACCATGGTTGGATGGTCTGAATTTTAATAACTGCGAGGGATACGCATGGCAAAACAATATGCAATTGTAACAGGTGGAAGCCGCGGTTTGGGCGAGGGAATGGCGCTGAGACTTGCCAAACTGGGCTATGATCTGGTAATTAACTATGTCAGTGAAAACAGCAAAGAAAAAGCAGAGCGGGTTCTGGCAAAGGCTGCGGAAACCTACGGTGTGAAGGGCTTGGTCGTTCAGGCCGACGTGTCGGACTACGAGCAATGCAAAAAACTGGTAGAAGCTGCGGTTTCTACCTTTGGAGAGCAGATCGGTGTTTTGGTCAATAATGCCGGCATTTCCAACGGAAAATCCTTTTTGGAGATTCAGCCGGAGGAATACCGCCGTTTAATCAATACCAATCTGGTGAGTTATTTGAATGTTACACATCTGGTGATTCCCTATATGGTGAAAAATAAAACGGGCTGCATTGTCAATACTGCCTCCATCGGCGGCTTGATGGGTGTAGTGAATCAGGTGGATTACTGCGCGGCGAAGAGCGGCGTGATTGGATTTACCCGTGCATTGGCCATGGAATTTGGGCCGGTAGGTATTCGGGTCAACGCCATTGCGCCCGGTATGATCTGGACGGATATGCTCAAGGGATCTAACCAGGATGAAGTAGATGCGCTGAAGAAGTCCATTCCCTTGGGAGAGATCGGAGAAGTAGACGATATTGCAGGCTGTATGGAATATCTGGTAACCGCCAAATATGTCACCGGACAGACGATTTCCCCCAATGGCGGCATCATTATGCCGTAAGCATACGGATGTTTGACTGTTGAAGAATAAGGAAACAGGACGGGCACTAAAAATGTGTCCGTCCTGTTTTTTATCAATGCTAGGTCACAGGAAACATTTGCGAATCAGGCGGTGAGGGTAACAGCACCGGTATAAGTACCGGGGGCAACTTCCGTGTTTTTACCGTTTACTGTGAGAGTACCGATTACCGAGCAGCCTTCCTCGATGGTGAGAGAGCTGAGATAAGAGGTGCCGGCGACGTGCCAGACAGCACCATTTTTCAGTGTGACAATGACGCCGTTGTTCACAACCGGCTGTGCAGTATTGACAACTTCTCCCAATTCCTCGCAGTTATCCTTAAAGACTTTTTCCACCCGATGAAGGGCTTTGGAAGCGGAAATAATGCCAGTGATATCTGTGTTGTCAAAGGTCAGCGACAAATTGCGGACGCCGTCATAGCCGTTGCCACCGCCGCCCGGGCCCTTACCGGGACCGCCGGGGCCTCCAGGACCGCCGGGGCCGTCAGGACCTGCGCCGGGAGGTGGCGCCATGACCATTTTGGGGCCGGTGTCTCCCTTTTTGCCCGTGGAGCCGTTATAAAAATCACCGTGGATAGTCATATCCTTGAAGGATGCAATGACATCGTAAGTTTCCCTGGCCACGGTATTATCGTGGGATGGATCATATTGATCGTCTTCCTTGGGGTCGATGTAATAACCGGCGGGGTTACCGGGGTCATCAGAGTTCATGACCTGAAGGATGATTCCATTGCCGGGAGCGAGGACAGAGCTCTCCGCTTCGATGATGGGTGCGCATCCCTTGACAACTACGGTAGTTTCATCGGTGTTAAACACCGAACCGTCGGCAATGGTCAGCCGGCCGCCCTCGTTGCGGAAGCACATGACGCCAAAACGCCCTGCGTCTACTTTGGTGTTTTTGAATACACCGGAAGCGGTTTCGTTTGCCATAATCAGGGCATAGTCCGGCACATCGATCCGGCAGTTTTCAAAAGTATCAATGCAGTCGCCAATGGAGAATGCGCCGTAACCGCTGGGACCAGTGATGGCCACATCACAGTTTTTGAGGTTCAGACGGCAACGGCGAACGCCATCGGTGGACATAACGCCCCAAGCTTCTGATGTTATGGTGCAGTCTTCATACCAGGCGTCGGCATAGTCGGCCAAGTTTGTGGCGCGGCAGTTACCGCGGAGGCCCAACATCCAGGGAACCCGGCGCATATTACCGGGCATGACGTTGTCTTCATAATCCGCAGGGAGTACGCCGTCTTGGGCGGAGATTTCGCAATTTTTGACATAAATCTTACTATTGCCGCCGGCAAACAAAGCGCCCCGAGCGGCTCCTTGGGTAGAAACATAGGAGTCCTCGACTGTAAGAATGGCGTCGTCTCCGGACATAATGCCGGCGCCGTATCCTATAAAGTCGTTGCTGCCGTTGCCCTGAAGGGTAATGTCCGCACCGGTTACCGTATAGGGACCTTTGCCGCCGATGCAGATACCGTTGAAATTTTCATCCTGGCTTTCAATGGTGATGTCGATTGCCTCGCCGTCTTTGATTTCTCCATCGGTGACGGCGGACAGCGCGGACTTCTCTTCCACTACTGTGCCGCCGTCCACATAGATGGCAGAGCGGAATTGATAGTTACCGTTGGGAATTGGGTCTAAAATCTCCAGCACAATGTCGCCTTCGTAATTACCGGGCTTTGGACTGACGTTCCGGCCATTCCAGGTCATGACCAGAGTTTTTCCCTCCGGGGGAAGCAGTTCCGCTCCAGGGAGAATGGTCAGGCCAAAGAGTTCTGTGGTTTCCGGAATGACCCACCGGCCTTCGACTTTTTTGAATGTTTTCAAGGGAATACCTCCTTCGTATCCGAAATCAATATTTAGCATACGCGAAAATGCTGTGAATTGCAAGTATCATTCTCCGGTAAACTATATCAAAATATAAAAAATAATTGCCCCGAACCAGCCTGTCCTGGTTCGGGGCAATTCAAATATGGAAAGGAAATGGTTAAGCTGGTGGAGGCGCGCCATCGGGCGGGGGACCCATGGGACCGGCGGGCGTAGGCGTTTCGCCGTTTAAGTACCTTTCGTAAGCATCCTGATAGCAGGCGGTGACCTCGTCAATGCCCATGCCTTTGATATGTTCTACATAGGCGTCAAATTCAGAAAGGTCGCGATTGCCGATGACAAATTCCAGCACGGACTGCTCAATGTAGGTTTTGATATCGCCATAGAACTGGTTAACACGATCAGATTCCTCTGTGTTTAGCGTGGTGGTGCCAATTCCGCGGCCTACCGTGAGATTACTGGTCCAGATGTCGCTGGCTTCCTTCTGTGCGGGAGTATAGCCGGACTGTTCACGGGTTTCGTCCCGGTAGAAGGGACCACGATCCGTGCAGTACATAAACAGGGCCACAGTGGTGGACATGTCGGGGTTGTTGAGCACCAGATCGGTAAACACGGGAACATGGTTTTCGTCGAAGGTAAAGCTCTCACCCTCAATACCATAGTTACAGAGCAGCGCGCCTTCGTCGGTGTACATGTAGTTGCACCACTGCATCAACAATTCCGGGCATTCACACTGGGTGGAAATGGACCAAGGAGTGGAAGCGGTATAGCTGCGTTCTTCCTTGAAGGGAATTGTGTCGCCGGGGTTCTGTACAAAGTCCGGAAGAGCGACCAGATTGAAATTCTCGTTGGTAGATGAGTTCTGTAACGTGGCGATATAGGTGACCTCACCATAGAAGACGCCGCAGCGATCCGCCAGGATGATATCAGTTGGTGGGTTTTGGAAGTCCGGGTAGGACATAAAGTCCTGCCAAATAAGACCCTCTTGATACCAGTCGTGAACCATGGTGAGATACTCTTTGAATTCTGGCTGAATGGGGCCGTACATGAGCTGATCGTCTATCTGATAGAAAGGCTCGCTCATGGCAGCGTCGGCGACAAGGCCGTTGATGCCATAGCCTTGTACCAGGCCGTTGTTAATGCCAGTGGCGGCATAATTGAGCGCAAGGGCAGCATCGGCGCCCTTCTGATCTTTAAATGCCGTTAAAACGTCGTGAAGTTCGTCATAGGTCTCAGGCGTTTCAAGGCCCAATTCGTCCAGCCAGTCCTGGCGAATCAGCGGGCCGAAGGCCTGGGTAGCTTCTGTCTGCATACTGAGCTGCGGCATACCGGCCAGCCAGCCGCTGTCCGTCAGCGCGTCAGGCACTGCATCCGGGTAGGCTTCCATCAGCTTGCAGATCTGGGGGGTGAGTTCTTCGGTGAGATAAGGCAGATGGTCAATGAGAATTTCATCGGCCACAGCAGCCTCGCCCCCGTTGGTATACAGGGTGGTAGCGTTAGAAATGATGTCAGTCAGATCATTGGAGGCTACCATCAGGTTGAATTTTTCCGATTCCGTATCGGGATTCACTACGGTGAAATCCAAATGTACGCCGGTGCGGGTGGCAAGTTCGTTCCATAGTACGCAGTCGTTGCCAATGTCCTCTGTAATTTTCAAAACATTGGGATTAACGCCCATCCACATGGTCACGGTGATGGGTTCATCAGTTAGCGGCAGATCCACATTGCCCAGTGGATTTTCAGGCCAAGTGGCGGCGGATTCTACAGTGGAATCTTCGACAGAGGAAGATTCAGCGGCGGAAGATTCCACAACAGAAGCTTCAGGTGTGGAAGCCTCCTCGGAAGGAGCCGCTGGAGCCTCTGATGGAGGATCACTGGAAGCCTCGGCACTTGAAGAAGCAGGCGTAGAAGAAGCCGGATCGTTGCCGCAGGCGGTCATCAATCCAAGTATTAGCACCAAAGCCAGAAACAGGGCCACTATACGGGAATTCTTTTTCATTTTCGCACTCCTTTCTGATGAAATGCTTGAGCGACAGGACTCAACACCTTTCAGTATATGGAGGAATTATGAAGCTCACAAGCATCAAATTCCGCCCATAGGTATCAAATCTGAAAAAGAGTATGAAAATGAAACACAGAGTAAAAAAATGATATTCTGAATCAAGGTGATAGATATTGCAGAAGTATGCGGTATGCTTCCGTCAAAGTATCCATGGTTTCGTAGCGGCAGTTGGCCGACGAGGTAGAGGGGAGACAAAGGGCCTCTCGGCCTGTTGCCGGCCGGAGGTACCGGTTGTAGAGGGAGAATGCTTTTTTGCCAGTGGTAAATATAGCGGCAATAGGGGCAGTCTCTAAAATGGGACGAAGATCATTGGGGACGGCATTTCGGATGGAGCTGTCATCGGCACCACGGATGACGCAGGAGGAGAGTACGTCCCACATGGCGATGTGGTGACGCAGTAAAAACGCCCGTCGGGCATCCGTTCCCTTTGGAAGATCTTCCTCAAATATGCGGGAGAGGACCGGCCACATACGGTTTTGCGGGTGGCCATAGAAGAAGCCGACTTCACGAGACTTGGGCGAGGGCATGGTACCCAGAAGCAAAATGCGGCTTTCTCTGTCGTAGACCGGCGGGATGGTGTGTGTAATAGTGGCAGGTTCCATTTGTGCTCCTTTCTTCCGAATGGAAAAATTGGACCGCCCGCAGGCGGTCCAATGGAAATGTGCGGATCAATCCTCAGGATCGATGAATTCGTCGGAGTCCATGTAGCTGACGGCCTCCATGCCGGCGATACGGCCGGAGTTAATGGCATAAGACATAGTGGAGCCGGGATGATAGAAGCAATAGGAGTCAGCAAACACAGTGGCGGTGTCGGTGCCGCAGGCATAGAAGCCGGGCATGGGATTCAGCTCGGTATCGAGAACCTGCATGTTTTCATTGACCTGAATGCCGCCCAGGGAACCATAACCGGAGGGGAAGTGTTTCGCCACATAGTAAGGAGCTTTGAGGAGCGGCTTGAGGAATTTGGCGGGTTTTGTGAACTGCCAGTCATAGCCAGCCTGGGTGCCGTTGCACATGGCGTTGTATTCCTCGATGGTCTTTTTAAGATTTTCCAGATTGCATCCGGTCTTTTCAGCGATTTCCTCAATGGACTGGCACTCAAAGAAGTTGTGCTCCTGACTGTCTGCGCCATAGGAAACCTCTTTGTCTTCGCTGGCAAACACGGAGTTGCCGCCGGCAGACTGCGCGCCGGAGAAATACAGCTCTTTTTCACGTTCCCAGTTGTCCAGGTTGGTGATGCCGTGATGATAGGTGATATAATCAAGGCCATGCTCTTTATAATAGTCGATGATGGTGCTGTCGACGATGGAAATACCCATGTGCTTTTTCTGGAGCAACAGAGAGTTGCCGGTATAAGTGGTATTGTCCATAATAGCCTCGTTGATGAAGCGTTTGCCGTCCAGATTGACCATCAGGTTCGGCTGACGCATGGTCTCGGAGAGCGTCTTGAATACGTCGGTCGTACCGGGGGTGTTATAGGTAACTTCCATGTTGACGGCAGCCTGCTTAGCGCCGAGCTTCCAGAGCATGTTCATACCATCGCCATCCAGACCGGGAATACGGAAGGTGAACATGTCGACGCCCCACTTCCAGCCCATGTGCTTCTCGATCATTTCGACGTTGTTGCCGATGCCGCCGGTGGTAACAATGACAGCGTTGGCAAGGCATTCAATCTCTTCTCCGTCTTCTCCAACGGCAATTACACCGCGGGCCTGGCCCTTGGAACCAACCAGCAGTTCCTTGACAGGGGTGTTGAGGTTGAATTCCACGCCGATCTCACGGGCATATTCGGTGACGGTCTTGATCATAACAGACGCGCAGCGCTCCGTGGGCTTGTTGGAACCGGGAAGTTTGACCATATGCTGGGTTGCTTTGGAGTTTTTGAAGTACTTGAATACGCCAAGGAATTCAACACCCTTGTCCTGCATCCATTTAACGGTGTCCCCGGACATATTGAACCAGCGGCGAACCAGCTTTGCATCGGAACGCCAGTGAGTGTACTCCATGAAGAAGTTGAATGCGTCATCCTTGGTGTAGTCATTGGTCATGGTTTCCTTCTGAAGCTGGGATTCCACAGCAAAGAAGGCCATGCCCATGTTGGCAGCGCCGCCGATGGTGCCGGATTTTTCGAACACCACTACGGAGCCGCCGCCGGTGGCATTCAGGGACTCTTGTGCCTGAGTAGCGGCGCAGAGGCCGGACATACCGCCGCCAACGAGGACGACATCGGCTTCCATATGTTTCATCGTTATATCCTCCTAAGTTTTTCAATTGTTCTACTATTATAGTGCAAAACTAAGATTTCTACAAGTCTTTTTTTCTGCTGGGATGCATCAATTTCCGGTGCAAACCAACAGAATGTTTTGATTGAGTTAAGCGCTTCTCCGGAGGTGGTAGGCAGTTAAAGCGTGCATGACTGTAGAGACCAGGATAATGCCGGCAGAAATGGAACCGGCCAACAGCAGCGTATGAAGTCCCTGCTGGATGAATTGCGGGCCGTTTAAATGGACGGCATAGACCATAGTGGCATACAGATTGCTGCCTGGAATCAGAGGGATAGCGGCGGAAACGAGAAATACTGTGGCAGGCGTCCGGCGGCGCCGTGCACAGATTTCAGCATAGATGGTAATCACCACACTGGAAATGAAATATCGTGCCACATCCTCCAATCCTGTGGGCTGCAGCAGAAGATAGACCGCCCAGGAGAGAAAACCGCCCAGAGTCGTATAGAAAAGCTGCTTTCCACGGACATTGAAGATGAGAGAAAAGCCCAGAGAACCGAGGGTAGCGGTAGTTAACTGTAAAAATACGGTAGAGAGTTCCATTGGCATTCCTCCTTATAAAAGCGAAGGCAGCGCAAAGCCCCATGCCAGTGCCAAGCTCAAAAGCAGGGCTTCTGAAAACCGAAGAAGTCCCGAGATGGTGTCTCCCGTGAACATGTCCCGAATGGCGTTGGTCATACCGATGCCCGGAACTAAAAGCATAATGTCTCCGATGGAGATTTTTCCCGGAGAGCAGGGAACCCCAAGCCACATTAAGCCGTGTGCAAGAAAGCCGCCTACAATGGCACAGAGCAGCGTTGTGGCGATGCCCGGAACCTGAAGCATGCGGAGACTATGCAGCATCAGCCGGATCAGCATGCCGATGGCCCCGGAGATCACCGCATCCAAAATACTTCCGCCAAAAAACAGCGAAAAAATCAAACTGGTAAAGCCATAGAACAGTACAGAGGCGCCAAAACTGTAGGTCGGTGCGGAAGCAATGGCACGAAGCTGCTGCGCGATATCCCCGTGTGTCAGCGCACCGCTGCAAATCTCTCTACTCAGGTTGTTCAGAGAGGCCAGCGCCGTCATATTATAGCTGGTTTCCCGCACGCGGCGGGTTTGGGTCAGCGTGCGGTCTTTAAAGTGACAGGTTACCACAATGCTGGAGGTGATGGTAAATACATCCACACGATCTGCGCCTTGGGATTTTAAAATGCGGGTGATGGTATCCTCTACCCGCCCCACCTCGGCGCCGCGTGTTAAAAGCCCTTCGCCTACATCCAGGGCATCGGTCAGAATCTGCTGCTGTGCGTCCACTGCAATCGCTCCTCTCTCAAAAGCGCACCTATCATAGCGCATCTTTTTTCGTTTTTCAAACACAATCGTTGTACCGTGGATAAAAATCTGCTATAGTAATATCTATATCTTTCCGAAAAACGGGTGAAATCATGAGGAAGTCGATCAGATTTCAGGAAAATATGCGCTTCATTGGTATGAAGATATGCTGTTTTCCGGTGCTGGGTGGCATATTTCTGCCTGAGATGTAATCTGGGGACTTCAATGAACCGCATTACAACGGGCGGATCAAAAACGCTTAAAAGGAGATTACAATGGAGATTAAAATTCTGTCGCAGGAGCATGGTATGGTCGAATTAGGGGTTACCGTGCCTGGTTCGGCGTTGACTGAGGCGCTGAACAAAGTGTATGAAAAACATCAAAACGATCCGGGGTTTGCACTGCCTCGGGAGGGCCTGGATGAGAATCCAGAGGGCAAAACACTGTTGCAGGAAGCGGTGCAGGAGCTGTTTTCGGGTATTTATCAGGATGTTATGCGGCAAGTGGATCTGCCGGTGGCCTCGGAGCCGAAAGTGGCAGTGGTTGGAGCCAGTGAGAAGGAGGGAGTGTCTTTTACGCTGAGTTTTGCGCTGCGGCCAAAGATGAAGCTTGGAAAATACAAGGGAATTCGGGTGAAGATGCCGAATATTGTGCCCACAGAGGCAGAGTATCAAGCGGCGCAACAGGCAGCGGAGGCGAGAAATCAGGTGCCAACGGATGTGGAGCGTCCTGCGGTTCTGGGTGATATCACGGTGATTGACTTTACAGGATATCAGGACGGAACAGCCTTTGCAGGCGGCGCGGGGACGGATTATGCGCTGACCTTGGGATCAGGACAGTTCATTCCGGGATTTGAGGATCAGCTGGTGGGCGCTTCCGCGGGAGATCATGTGGAAGTCCATGTGACATTCCCGGAACAGTATCATGTGTCAGATTTAGCAGGTAAACCGGCGGTGTTTCGGGTTACGGTAAAAAAAGTTCAGGAAAAGAAACTTCAGCCGCTCAATGAACAGCAGAAGCAGCAGATTCGTCAACAGGTGGCGCAGCAAAAGAAAGATCAGGCGGATCAGGAGATTGAAGATCAGGTGCTGGGTATTGTTTTGAAGGAGGCCCAGGTGGAGCTGCCGGAGGCCATGATTGAAAGTGAAGCGAATATCTGCGCGCAGCAGTTTGCAGCGGAACTCGCAGCCAAAGGTATGACCATTGACCAGTTTTGTCAGCAAAACGGAAAGACGCTGGACGGCATCCGCAGGGAAATGTATCCCCTGGCACGCCGCCGCATCCAGCTGCGGCTGGTGCTGTCGGCGATTGCGGAGGCGGAACATATTGTGGCAGAGGAAGCCGAAGTGGAAAGCTGCTGGGACCAGATGGCGCAGCAGTATGGCATACCCAAAGAGCAGCTTCGGCAATATGCCGGACCGGAGACGGACGCGGAGATTCGGGCAGATCTTGTCAGCCGAAAAGCCTATATGTTCCTGCGGGAAAGCACAATTTTAGAGCGGGAGTAACAGCAGATGAAAACACTGATTGAGCATGGGCTTGTGCTGGATCCGCAAAACCGGCTAGAGAGCCATTTAAATTTGGTGATAGAAGATGGAAAGATTGCGGGACTGACCCGGGAAAGACCGGAGGGGGCGTTTCGATCCATCGATGCGGCGGGGCAGGTCGTCTGCCCAGGCTTTCTGGATATCCACATGCATGAGGCCCCGGTGGAAGATTTGCAGGATTTGGAGCATTCCATTTTCGGATGCATGCTTCGGATGGGAGTGACCACGGTACTGGGCGGCAACTGCGGAGAAAATGTGCTGCCTCCCCAGGCGTATATGGATCAGGTCTCCGATGGGTTACCGGTCAATCTTTGCCTGTTGGCAGGACATGGCACAGCCAGAGAAGTTGCAGGCTTTCGGGATAAATATGCGCCTCTGAACAGCATACAAATTGAGCAGGTGCGGGAGATTCTGGCACAGTGGCTGGAGGCCGGCTGTTTTGGAATCTCGTATGGAATCCGCTATTATCCCGGTATGACGCAGCGGGAACTGCTGGAGACGGCACAGCTCTGCCAAAGAGAGGACCTGTTGGTCTGCGCGCATGTGCGGGACGATGCAGCCTACGTGATTGAGTCGATTGACGAGTTCCTGGAAGTTGGCCGGGCTTATGGACTGAGGATGCAGGTCAGCCATCTGGGGTCTATGGCGGGCTATGGACAAATGGCGGAGGCTCTGGCCCAGTTGGACGAGGCTCGGGGTCAGGGATTGGATGTTATGGCGGACTGCTATCCTTATAGTGCGTTCAGCACCCAGATTGGAGAAACGACCTATGATCCGGGATTTTTGGAGCGGTACCAGTGTAACTACAGCGATATTGTGCTGTGTGATGGGCCGTATCAGGGGCAGCGCTGCTCGGAAAAAATCTTTGAAGAGCTGCGGCGCAGTGCACCGGATACCATTACGGTGGCGCATGTGATGAAGCCGGAGGATGTGACGTTGGCGCTACAGCATCCGGCGGTAATGCTTTGTACGGATGGATTGATGCACAACCGGCAGGGGCATCCAAGGGCAGCGGGAAGTTTCCCGCGACTGATCTCCGAATATGTGCGGCGGGGAAAGTTGTCTCTCTATGAGGCTGTGGAAAAAATGACGGCGCTGCCGGCTCGCCAGCTAAGGCTTTCTCAAAAAGGGAATTTCACCCCAGGAAGCGATGCAGATGTAGTGATCTTTGATCCGGAAACCATTTGCGACAAGGCGACATTCCGGGAACCGGATCTCTCACCGGAGGGGATCTCCTGTGTGCTGATAGGCGGTGAACTTGCCTGTGATCACGGAACCCTTGTCCATGATCGGTTGGGCCGGGTATTGAAGTATAAGCAATAGGATCTACGCGTCAGAGCAAAAGAAGTCAGGACCATCCGGTATACGGGCGGCCCTGACTTATCCTATTATTTTCATGCGGCAACCAAGCAATTTAAAATCCTTGGTGCAATATCAAATATGCAGGTATGGGACGATCCCATACCTGCATAAACTTATCCTGCGTGAATGACGCTGCGCGACGGTTCCGGTGTTTCCACCCGGACAAAATCAGCGCCCAGCTGCTGAAGCTTCTCCACGATGTTTTCATAGCCCCGTTCCACATATTTGATGTCGCTGATGGTGGTGGTGCCTTCGGCAGCCAGACCTGCAATGACCATTGCAGCGCCGGCGCGCAAATCACAGGCCTTGACAGGACAGCCGCGAAGTTTATCTACGCCTTCGATTACCGCAACTTTGCCATCCACCTGGACATTGGCGCCCATGCGCCGCAGTTCGCCAATATAACGGAACCGGTTATCCCACACGCCTTCGGTGATGACGCTGGTTCCCTCTGCCAATGCCATGCAGACGGCGATTTGGGGCTGCATATCTGTTGGAAAGCCCGGATAAGGCATGGTTTTCACCTTGGCCTTCTTGAGATGGCCGGTAGATTCCACCAGCACGGCGTCGCCCTGGTCAGTGACGGTGACGCCCATTTCCCGCAGCTTGGAGGAAATACATTCCAGATGTTTGGGGATTACGTTTTGAATCAGCACTTTGCCGCCGGTTGCAGCCACTGCAGCCATGTATGTGCCCGCCTCAATTTGGTCGGGAATGATGGAGTAACAGCCGCCCCGCAAGTGCCGGACGCCTCGCACCTTGATGACGTCGGTGCCTGCCCCGGAGATATTAGCGCCCATTGCATTTAAGAAGTTGGCAAGATCTACAATATGAGGTTCTTTGGCCGCATTTTCGATGATGGTGGTTCCCTCAGCCAGTACGGCAGCAATCATGATATTCATAGTGGCGCCCACAGAGACGATGTCCAAATAGACTCGGCCTCCATGAAGAGGCTGCTGGGTGGTAGCCACAATATCGCCGCTGATAATTTGCACATCGGCGCCCATGACGTTAAAGCCCTTGATATGCTGATCAATGGGTCGGACGCCGAAATCACAGCCTCCCGGCATGGCGACTGTCGCTTTGCCAAAACGGCCCAGCAGCGCGCCCACCAAATAATAAGAGGCACGGATTTTGCAGGCCAGCTCATGGGGAACGGAAGTGGTGTGTACAGAGGAACAATCCAGTTCAAAGGTGGTCTTGTTGATCATTTTAACGGTAGCGCCCATACGGGTAAGAATATCAAAGAACAGTTGAATATCGGAAATGTCCGGCACATTTTCAATCCGGCAGACGCCGTTTACCAAAAGTGCAGCCGGAAGAATTCCCACCGCGGCATTTTTTGCGCCACTGATATTGACTGTGCCGTGCAGCGGATTTCCGCCGTGAATCACATATTGTGCCATGTTGCACCCTCACAATCTAAGTTTCTTCTTGGTCTATAGTATGCCGCAGGGGTGAAAATTGTATCACGCGGCAGATTTACATAACTGCTAAAATCCTTGGATAGTATAGCACAACGATCCTCTTGTGTAAAGATTAAGCAAATAAAAAAACGCCGGATTTCTATCAAAAATCCGGCGTTTTTTGGGTAAATGTTAAAAAATTGCAAGAAAAATGGAATAAATTACCGAAAAGATTCTCGTAACTGCCGCAGCACAGGAGCCAGCAGATGCTGCAGGGAACTGGCGGAGCGGATGGGGTCGCCAGAAAGTTTCAGCCAGTCAGGCATCGGAACTGATAAGCGTTCAAAGCGTCGGGCAAACCGTTTTTCTACGCCAAGCGCAACGGCTCCGGGAAGCTGGGTCTGGAAGAATCGGGAACTTTTTCCCTGAAAGATCTGAAGGCGCTGCCAAGATGCCCGGCGGTAAAACGTGCGGCAGCCCTTGGTTTGTGCTACGGCGTCAATGCCCCGGGCGCTGCGTCTGGGGCCGGGTGCAGTGGCAATCCCGGAAAACAGACAAGCAGAAAGCCCCACAACGACCTCAGGAAAAGAACCCGACACCAAAGACAATGGCAAAAGGGCAAGCATCAGGATCCAACAAACAATGGAGAGCACATTGACGGCGCGCAAGGCGGCGAAACGTCTGATGGAACGATGGAGCAGCAGACTGTAGACCAGGCTGACAAGTCCAATCAGCACGGCCAAGACAATAAATCCACCGCCTTCGGGCAGGAATTGGTAGGCCATATATCCGATGCTCAATGAAAGCAGACATTGACAGGGAAGCTGGACAATCGCAGGATTCCCACTTTTGGGGTCAAAGATCACACGATATAAAGAGCGCCGGGAAGCAGCCCGGAATTGTGCGGCGGCACGGGAGAACCTTCCTGGTGTGGCGGCCACACGGGATTTTCGGGCAAAGATTTTGGAAAAGAGCTGCTGCTCGGCTTTGCTGCGCTCTGAACCCATATGCATCAGCCGATTCAGCACAACCGTCCCGTTTCTTGTTTGTGAAATGGATAGATAACCGAGATTGGCCCACTCCAGAATTATGGCGGTCACATCGCAGGTGCTTCCGTCAAGCACCATGGGCAGCTGGCAGGGGAGGACTCCCTCGGGAGCGAGCAACCTAGGCGTACTGGAGACATGACGGGATCGAAGTTTCATCCGCCAATAGACGATGCATAATAGAAGAACGGCTAACATGCCAATGGCCAGAAAGGTCACGGAAACAACAGGGAGACGCGCGCTTCGTACGTTGAAATACTGATCCGGAAGAGACAAAACCAAAGAGAGCGAATCATAGGCCATGCGATTGGAAACTGAGCCGCTGAGACTGGTTTCTGTGATAGCTAAAGCGGTAGCGGTTTCAGAGAGGGCACCATAGTATCCGCTGATAATCTGTGGCTCCGCATCAAACCCCTTTGGCATGATGACCTGAAAACTACACGAACCTATGGGACGAGCCCAACGGGAACTGAGAAATCCCAGCGAAAAATGATCGGCTTCTGTGTCGCCGTCGTCGGCATAAGGCACGATATAGCTGACGAGAAATGTCTGAGTGCCTACAAAACCGTCATTGTTTTTTATCACGACGTCCGTGCCGGTATCGGTTTCCTCCACGGAGAAACGGTAATCCCCGGCAGATACGCGGCTGACGTCTGTATCTGGCAGGGGGATGGTCACCTGATTGGTGGAGGCGTCAAAGGTTAATTGAATGGTAGTGGTTACTTGTGCTCGGCCATTTGCGGAAACTTCGGCGGAAACAGAGACGCTATCCACCTGATAATCGGCCAAGGCGGGGACCAGAAAAATACATATAAAAAACAGGGAAAAAAGAACTTTTTTCATCTGTCACACTCCAAATTACAAGTAACCTAAGAATAGCACATTTACTCCCCAAATACAACAAGCGTCCTCTGGATTTTTCCCAAATACAGAAGTTCCCAGATAAAAAACCACCAGATTTGGGGGAAAATACACAGTTTGTTTTGACTTTTGCTGCACTTTGAGATAGTATGTTACCAGTAAACCAAGGAGAGGAGTACCATGAGACAACTGCTGAAAAAATATCGGGAGCTGATCTTATATGCTGCCTTCGGTGTAGGCACTGTGGCGGTGGACGTCGGCCTTTACAGTATTTTGGTTGAAACAGTGGGGATTCGCTGGGCCAATGCTTGGGGATGGTGCGGCGCGGTAGTATTTGCTTTTCTGACCAATAAATATTTTGTGTTTTGCACCGGCGGAAGAGGAACGATGGCATTCTGGAGGGAATTTGCCGAGTTTGTCGGAGGGCGGCTGGTGTCCCTGTTGGTGGAAGTGCAGGGAGTAGACTATCTGGTAAAACACGGCTTTAGTCGATCCGTCATGGGGATTACCGGCGGCGCTGCAAAAATAGTGATTACGGTGGTCGTTATCCTCATTAACTATCTGATGAGTAAATTCCTGGTCTTTCGTTCAAGGGAGGTGCATTGATGGATCGAGACGAACGGTTTATGGAGGAGGCCCTCAGCTTGGCCCGACAGGCAGCGTTGGAAGGCGAGGTTCCCATTGGGTGTGTGGTGACGCTGGGAGATGAGATTGTGGGCCGGGGCAGAAACTGTCGGGAAAACAGCAAGAATGCGTTGGGACATGCGGAACTTATGGCGATCCATGAGGCCTGCCGCCGTCTGGGCGGCTGGCGGCTGTGGCAATGCCGGCTGTATGTGACGCTGGAGCCGTGTCCCATGTGCGCCGGCGCAATCATCAATGCGCGAATACCCGTGGTAATTTACGGCGCAAAAGATCCCAAAGCCGGATCTGTGGATTCTGTGGCGCAGCTGTTTTCCCTGGGGTATAACCATCATCCGCAGGTGATTTCCGGTGTTTTGGAGGATTCCTGCGCCCAGATACTTCGGGATTTTTTTCGGACGCTCAGGGCCCAAAAGACGCAAAAACGGACGGGCCTTGGGGGGACAGATTGTTGACAAAAAAGATATTTCGAGATATTATAATATGACTATGCAGTTTTCCAATAAAACGCGGAACTGCAACGGATTTTCAGCTTTTTGAGAAAGGAACGCCTCTATGAAGGGAATCATTTTGGCCGCCGGGAAGGGGACAAGACTCTATCCCGTTACCAGACCGGTATGCAAACCGCTTCTCCCGGTTTATGACAAACCGATGATTTATTACCCGCTGAATGTGTTGATGACTGCGAAAATCCGGGAAATCCTGGTTATTGTGCCCCCGGATGATATGGACCCGTTTGTTAATTTGCTTGGAGACGGACGGCAGCTTGGCATTCATATTGAGTATTTGGAGCAGAAGGTTCAGCGCGGTATCGCCGATGCGTTTGTGATCGGTGCGGATTTTATTGGAGATGATTCCGTGTGCCTGGCCTTGGGCGATAATATTTTTTATGGACCGGCGTTTCGTCGGAAACTTCGTATGGCAATGCGCAATAAAGAGGGCGCATCTATCTTTGGATATTATGTTACAGATCCCAGGGCATTTGGCGTGGTAGAATTTGACGAGAACGGGAAGGCCATTTCGATTGAAGAAAAGCCAACTCATCCCAAGTCCAACTATATTGTTCCGGGGCTCTATTTTTATGATAATAAAGTAGTGGACATTGCGCGGCAGATAAAGCCCTCTGCCAGGGGAGAGATGGAAATTACGGCTGTCAACAACGCCTATTTGACATGCGGCATGCTGAATGTGGTGAAGCTGGGAGATGAGTTTACCTGGTTCGACACCGGAAATGCAGACAGCCTGTATGAAGCGGCGGGCGCGATTCGCGCAGCGCAGCGCAGTGGAAAAATGATCGGCTGCTTGGAAGAGACGGCCCTGCGAAACGGCTGGATCAATACCGATCAGATGCTGGAAATTGCGAAGGAAATGGAAAAAACCAGATATGGCCAATATTTAACGGCCATTGCGGGGGATTTGGACTGACGGGAAGTGACGGCATTGGGACAGGGAAAAGAAACCATGGGATTTCAGAGAAAACCAGCATATGAGTGCTTGAAGCGCCTGTTTGATCTGTTGTTTTCTCTGATTGCAGTGGTGGTGCTGTCGCCGGTGTTCCTGATTATTGCAATTGCAGTGGTAGCCGAAGACGGATTGCCGGTTTTGTACCGGGCCAAGCGTGTGGGCCTTCATGGGAAGACCATTGCAGTATACAAATTCCGAAGCATGAAAAACCATGCGGACCGGCTGGAGGAGATGCTCTCTCCGGAAGAGCTGGAGGAATATAAGAAAAATTATAAGCTGGAACATGATCCCCGTATTACCAAAGTGGGCGCGTTTCTGCGGAAAACCAGTCTGGATGAGCTGCCGCAGTTATTCAATATCATTTCAGGGAAGCTGTCTCTGGTTGGGCCGAGACCGGTGCTTCAGGAGGAGACGGAACTCTACGGGGAGAACCGGGATTTGCTTTTGTCCTGCAAACCTGGCCTGACCGGGCTATGGCAGGCCTGCGGCCGCAGCAATGTTACCTATGAAGACGGAGCCCGGCAAGCGTTGGAGCTTCAATATGTGCGGGAGCGCAGTCTTCTGCTGGATCTTAAAATCTTGTTCTGGACAGTGGGTGCGGTGGTTCGCATGGACGGCGCCCGATAAATGAGGTGGTCCCGATGAAGTATGATTTTCTGATAGTGGGCGCTGGTTTCTTTGGCGCTGTGTTTGCGCATGAAGCAACTGCCCGTGGAAGAAGATGCCTGGTGATAGACCGGCGGGGTCATATTGGCGGCAACTGCTATACCGAGAATGTGGAGGGAATATCCGTACACCGGTATGGTGCGCATATTTTTCACACTGCCGATCGGACGATTTGGCAGTATATCAATCAGTTTGCAGAATTTAATAATTATGTAAACTCGCCCATTGCCAATTACAAGGGCGAGATTTACAATATGCCGTTCAATATGAATACCTTCAGCCGGCTTTGGGGGATTGCCACGCCGGCGGAAGCCAAGGCAATTATTGCGTCGCAGCGCGGTGCGGTCACCGATCCGAAGAATCTCGAAGAGCAGGCCATTTCTCTGGTAGGAAGAGATATTTATGAGAAGTTGGTCAAGGGCTACACAGAGAAGCAGTGGGGACGGAGCTGCAGCGAGCTGCCTTCCTTTATTATTCGGCGGCTGCCGGTACGTTTTACCTACAACAACAATTACTTTTCAGACCGTTATCAGGGGATACCGGAAGGCGGGTATACAGGGATTTTTGAGCGGCTTTTAGAGCATGTGGAGGTACGGCTGAACTGCGACTATCTAACAGAGCGGGAAACCCTCCGGCCCATGGCCGACCGGGTGATTTATACAGGCCCCGTTGATCAGTATTTTGATTACTGCTATGGGCCGTTGCAGTTCCGCTCCCTGCGGTTTGAGACCGAAGTGCTGGACACCGATAATTTCCAGGGCAACGCAGTGGTGAATTATACCGATCGGGAAACTCCGTATACCCGGATTATTGAGCACAAGCATTTTGAATTCGGAACCCAGCCAAAGACGGTAATTACCAGAGAATATCCCGCAGACTGGAAGCCGGGAGACGAGCCCTATTATACCGTCAATGACGAGGCGAACAACGCGCTCTATGAACGATATGCGGCTCTGGCGAAGAAAGAGATGGGCGTATACTTTGGCGGACGGCTGGGCGAATATAAGTATTACGATATGGACAAAGTGATTGCTTCGTCCCTGGGGTTGTGTGAAAAACTGCTATGAAGATCCAAATGATTGTGGCCGCCCATAAGGCATATCGGGTGCCGGAAGATCCTATGTATCTCCCGCTTCATGTAGGGAAAGCGGGGAAGTCCTTGGAACTGGGATTTCAGGGGGATAACACAGGTGAAAATATTTCAGAAAAGAACGCCACGTTCTGTGAGTTAACCGGCATTTATTGGGCTTGGAAGAACTTGGACGCAGATTATGTGGGGCTGTGTCATTACCGGCGATATTTCCGCGGCAAGCCGGGACGGGACAAATGGGCCTGTATTATGACGGAACCAGAGGCGGAAAAATTGCTGGAAACCAACGACGTGCTCTTGCCAAAACGCCGGAACTATTATATTGAAACCGTCTATAATCAGTATGTCCATGCGCATCCTGCGGAGGGCTTGGATTTGGCGCTGTCCCTGGCAGAGGCCGGAGGCGGGAATTATCGAGCGGCTGTAGCGGCTATGAAACGCCGCACATGGGCGCATATCTACAATATGTTCCTGATGAAGCGGGATATTTTTGACGGGTATTGCCAGTGGATGTTTGATATTTTGTTTCAGGTGGAGCAGAGACTGGATACGTCTTCCTACAGCCAGTATGATAAGCGGGTGTTTGGATTTATTGGCGAACGGCTGCTGGATATCTATCTGGAGGCGAATGGGATCCCATATCAGGAGGTTCCGGTGATGTTTATGGAACAACAGAATTGGCTGAAAAAAGGCGGTAATTTTCTAAAACGAAAATTCTTTGGGAAAAAAGGGGACTGAGTCATGGAAAAGACTCTGAGGGATTTGCAGCTGTGTGAATTGGAGATTGTCCGAAATGTTGTGAAAATCTGCCAAAAACATGGGCTTCAGCTCTATATGATGGGCGGTACGTTCCTGGGGGCGGTGCGTCATGGCGGATTTATCCCCTGGGATGATGATGTGGATCTGGGACTCAGCCGCAGAGATTATGAGATT
Organism: uncultured Eubacteriales bacterium; assembly: GCA_902475435.1. Classification (GTDB taxonomy): domain Bacteria; phylum Bacillota; class Clostridia; order Oscillospirales; family Oscillospiraceae; genus HGM13006. The sequence continues at coordinate 59,615 of CABRZL010000002.1, forward strand.
TTTCTGAAAGTGGCCCCGGCGGAGTTGGAGCGCGGCTATCTCCTTCGACACTTTGAAACGGACCCGGATATGCCCTATTATCCGGCCCAGGTGGTAGACCCTTCCTTTGAAATTTTGGATACCTCCGCGCAAGTGGAAAAAATTCGTTGTGCCTGGATTGATCTCTTCCCGCTGGATGGGGTGCCGAAGGGAAAAATTTCCTTTTTTCTGCACAAATATCGGTTGCTGTATCTGCGGATGATGCTCAAATACAGCCAGTTTTCTCAGGTAGTGGCGGTGAATTTAGCGCACCGGCCATTCCATGAACGCGTGCTGATTGGGTTAGGAAAGCATCTGCATCTGGAGCAGCGGCTGGACACCCAAAAACGTATGCGGCTGATTGACCGATGTCTGAAACGGTATCCTTACGAGGAGGCATCCAGCGTGGTCAATTTCATGGGGGCCTATAAATTTCGAGAGATGTTCCCCAAACGCATTTATGAATCGGTTGCAGAATATCCTTTTGAAGATATGCGTCTGCCGGCGCCAAAGGATTATGATGCCGTGCTTCGACAGATGTACGGCGACTATATGACGCCCCCGCCGGTTCAGGAGCAGAATAAGCACGGAACCGTGACCGGGGAAACATGAGAGGTATGCGATGAAACGAGTGATCACCTATGGAACCTTTGATCTGCTGCACTATGGGCATATCAATCTTCTGAGACGGGCAAAAGCCCTGGGAGACTATCTGATTGTAGCCCTGTCCACAGACGAGTTCAATTTGAAGGAAAAAAACAAGGTCTGCTATTTTTCTTATGAGGAGCGTAAGCGTCTGCTGGAGGCGATTCGCTATGTGGATCTGGTAATTCCAGAGGAGAGCTGGGATCAAAAGCGGGAGGATGTGCAGCTGTATCATGTGGACACCTTTGTCATAGGAGACGACTGGAAGGGGAAGTTCGACTTTTTAAAGGATTTGTGTGAGGTGGTCTATTTGCCGCGAACCCCGGAGATTTCCACTACAAAAATCAAACGGGAGCTGGGACGGTCATGAAAAGGGTCAGTATGATCGTGCCGGTGTACAATGTGGCGTCATATCTTCCAGCCATGGCAGAGTCGTTGCTGAATCAGGATTGGGAAAATCTTCAGATCCTCTTTAGCGACGATGGGTCTACAGATGGATCGGCCCAAATTCTTGCAGAACTGGCGGACCGGGATCCCCGTATTACCGTGATTGCGGAGAAAAACGGTGGCGTTTCCGCTGCGCGGAATCGAGCGCTTTTGCAGGCGGACGGGGATTACATTGGATTTGCAGATGCAGATGACATGTTAAAACCGGGATATATCCGGACGTTGGTGGAAGCGCTGATGGAAACCGATGCGGATATGGCCTGCTGTGGGTTTGACCGGATCTATGAGAAGACCGGAAAATCTGATTTTTTGCCTACAGGCAGCCGGAAACAAGAGATTGCGGATCGAGACGGCATGGCAAGATGGCTGCTGCGTCCGGATGGCTACACCACAGTGGTGTGGAACAAGATGTTTCGGCGGGAAGCGCTGATGGATTCCCGCGGAACATGGCTTCGATTTGATGAGACGCTTCACATTGTGGAGGACGGGGAATATATTTTCCGAAGCAATGTAAAAAAGGCGGTGTTTCTTCCCGATCGGCTGTATCGTTATTTTGTGCGCAATAGTGGTGCGATGTATGGAAAATTGACGGAGCGGAAACTGACGGAGTTAAAGGCAAGAAAGAAAATTGTGGCGCTGACAGAGGACTTTGCACCGGACGTACGGGAACTTGCAAAGATGAAGTATCAGAAGGGCGTTCGGGACCTGCTGTTCCATGGGGTGATCAGCGGCAGTGGAACGGAGATAAAACATCTTCGGCCGGAATTGCAGGTCTATGCAAAGGCGTTGTTTGCGTCGCCTGCACTTTCACGCAAGGAAAAATTGAAATATCATATATACCGCCCAATCATTCAGATGAACCTCCGGCATGTCGGCGCGTTTCTGATGGACAAGTTCAGCGGACACTGACAGAAGGAGTTTCAGCTTATGAATCCGAAAGTTCTGCGGCAGTGGATGTACTATTTGCTGCTGTTTCCATATTTTAAACCAGCTATTCTAGGTGTGATGGAGGGTACGGATCTGCTGGAAACAATCTTCGATTTCTGGCGTCTTGCCGCAGCTGGTGTGGTTTGTGTCCTGTATCTGCTGCAAATGGTGAAGAAGAAGCGACGCCCTTCGTCGGTGCTGATATGGCTTTGCGTCTATCTGGGATTTATTGCGTTGGCGACGCTGCTTCGGGAGGATAATCTCTGGAGCTTAATCAACTATGTGATGACCATTGTCACCTTTTGTATGCTGGTGGAACTCAGCGTTCGAGAAGATCCGCGTATGACTCTGGATATGTTGGTCATGCCGCTGACGGTGCTGGTTTTGGCGAATTTTGTCCTGCTCTGTATATTCCCGGGAGGGCTGTGCAGCGGCGGCACCTATAATTACAAGTACAATTTTCTTGGAATTGATAACTTCTTAGCGCCGATTCTGGTTCCGTATATGTTTCTCACGGTGCTGCGTTCCTCGATGATCCACGGAAAGATCAACTGGTTTGCCTATGGAATGGTTGCCGTGGCATCCCTGAGCCTGTTGCTGGTGTGGTCTGCGACCGGATTGATGGGACTGGCGGTGGCGCTGATTTTCCTGCTGTTTTTCTATGAGCGGCGGTTTCAGACGATCTTTAATTTTACAGCCTCCTTTGGCGTGGGGGCGGCAATGTTTTTTTCCATTGTCCTGTTCCGGCTTCAGAATTTCTTTGCGTTCTTTATTGAGGGCGTGCTCCATAAGGGGCTTAGCTTTACCGGACGCACGGATATTTGGGACAAGGCCATACAGCTGTTTTTGGAATCTCCCTTTTTGGGCTATGGGATTGCTCAGTCTGGGAAGGTCTACCGATTGTCGAAGAATAAGTATTATCATGCCCACAACGTGTTTCTGGAAATTCTGGTGGAAGGCGGAGTCTTTTCGCTGATTGCGTTTCTTCTGATGCTGGCTCAGGCGGGAAAGCAGCTTTTGATCTATCGAAAACATCCCTATGCCTGCCTGATTTCCGCGGCGTTGCTGTCTGTAGCGGTAATGACTACCATGGAACCGTTCCTCGACAGCAATGGGCTGCTGATCTACGCGATGGTGTTTTTGGGATATTATGTAGGGAACCTGATTTATGAAAAAGATGTGCCCCCGGCAGGGGCGCGCTGATTCTTTCAATTTTTGTATTCCGGAGGTTTATCATGGCCCGTACACAAAATTCTATACGCAATGTTCTCGCGGCCATGATGGGTCAGCTGGGCGGCGTACTGGTCAATTTGCTGGCCAGAGTCTTTTTTCTGCACTATCTGAATCAAACCTATTTGGGACTCAACGGCCTGTTTACCAATGTGCTCACGATGCTTTCCCTGGTGGAATTGGGCGTAGGGCCTGCTATGGCCTATAGTCTCTATAAGCCCCTGGCTGATGGGGATGTGGAAAAGATCAAAAGCCATATGGCGTTCTACAAAAAGGCGTATATCACCATTGGCCTCGTCATTGCGGCGCTGGGACTCATATTTCTTCCCTTTTATACCGTGTTTATGGACGAAGTGCCGGATATTCCGCACCTCAACGTTATTTACCTGTTGTTTGTAGCCAATACGGTGGTCTCCTATTTCTATTCCTATAAACGGAGTTTAATCGTCTGCGACCAAAAAAAGTATATTGAAACAGGAATTCACTATGGAGCCTATTTTATTTTAAATGTGGTGCAGATCATTTTCCTGGCTGCCACCAAGAGTTATGTACTGTTTTTGGTTCTTCAGGTGATTTCCACATGGGCGGAAAACTTTATATTGGCGAGAAAGGCGGACAAGCTTTACCCGTATCTCCGGGACAAGAACGTAAAGCCCATGCCCAAAGAAGACGCGCGGGTTATTTTCCGAAATGTGGCGGCTATGAGCATGCATAAGGTGGGAGCCGTGGTGGTGAATTCCACGGATAACATCCTCATATCCAAACTCATTGGTCTTGCAACGGCGGGGTTATACAACAATTATTACACCATCATCCATCCGCTGCAAACCATCACCAATCAAATATTTGAGTCGATTGTAGCAAGTGTTGGCAATTTATCTGCTACAGTCAAGGGCGGGAATATTAAGAGATTGAAAGAGACGTTTAACGATGTGTTCTTTTTTGCCTTTTGGGTGTTTACCTTTTGCTCTGCTTGCCTGCTGAATCTGCTGCATCCGTTTATTGAGTTTCTATGGCTCCGCAATCGGGGGTGGCTGCTGGACAACGGTACGCTGATTGTGCTGGTTATCAATTTTTATCTGTACGGCATGCGTCGGCCGGTATTGACCTTCCGGGATGCGTCCGGAGCATTCTGGAATGACCGTTTTAAGCCACTGTTTGAATCCATCATCAATTTGCTGGCCTCCATTGCGCTGGCCAATCGCTATGGGATTATGGGGATATTCCTGGGAACTCTGGTTTCCACAGTTACAACGAGCCTGTGGGTGGAGCCGCTGGTGTTGTATAGAAACGTATTTTTCCTCCCTTTGCGGGATTATTTCATCCGGTTTTTCGGGTATACTGCCATAGGCGTGGGGATCTGCGGTATTACATCATGGTTTTGCCATTTGGCGGGCTATAGTCTTTTCAGTCTGTTGCCGCGGGCGCTGATCTGCCTGGTGGTGCCCAACGTGCTGTTATTTGTGATATTCCGGAAAACCAAGGAGTTTCAATATTTTGGCCAGTTAGGAAAGGAACTTCTGGGTAAGGTGCGTCATCATGAGTCGAACTGATCACCCCCGGCGGGAAGCCTGGCTGGACAGCCTCAAGGGATTTGCAATTTTGCTGGTTATTCTGGGGCATGTCCTCAGCGGGTATCTGGATGCCGCTGCATTTCCGGGGGCTTATACCAGCTTCTATACAATTCGGACCTGGATTTACAGTTTTCATATGCCCTTGTTTTTCCTCATCAGCGGGTTTACCTTTACCTTGGCCTACTGGCGGGGCGGACGCTTACGATGGAAAGGATATTTTTCCCAACTGTTCAATCTGTTGTGGATCTATATTCTTTTTGCGGTACTGCAGTGGGGCGTCAAACAGGTGGTTCCCAATCTGGTCAATGAAACATACGATTTAGAGGATCTCAAGCGGATGTTCATTGAGCCGCTGGGGAATTTCTGGTATATCTATGTGTTATTTGTACTGTATGTTTTGGGGGCTTTGACCCGGGTGGCGGATTGGCCCTCTCAGTGGATTCTGTTTCCCGGAGCATTGTCCATTGTTGTCGCAGATATTCATCTGGACTGGACGGAATTGACCCTTTACCGTATTATCTATCACTTTTTCTTTTTTGCGTTGGGAAGCGCCCTGTGCAGCCGGAGGCGATATCTCGCCAGTGATAAATGCCTGGGGATTTCGGCTATGGTGCTTGCAGCAGCAGCCTATTTTTATCTGTTTTGGTATATCAGAGACTGGTACGCAAACTGGAAGGTCGCAATTGCCGTTGCAACCAGCTTTGTATTTTTGGCCATGTTTTTCCGTTGGAAACTGCTGGCGAAGGTATCGTTGCTGCAATTATGCGGAAAATATTGCTTGGAGCTGTATCTTCTGCATACGTTCTTCACGGCGGGACTGCGGAGTGTGTTGCCATTGGCAGGGATTACGAGGCCCTGGCTCAGCGTATGGGTGAATTTTATTATCAGCACTGGCGTGAGTCTTGGCCTGGCATGGATTGCGGGAAAATGCCGATGGATGGATTTGTTTTTTCGTCCGTCCCGGTTTTTGCAGTGGGTGAGAAGCAAACGACCAGCGGCAATCACCAAATGAACATAACGACAACACCCCCGGGCATGCCCGGGGGTGTTGTCGCGCTACATGAAAAATAAAAGGAGAAAAAGTATATATGAAAACCGCCATTTGGAAATGGCGACTGTTTTCTTTTGATATATTCATCCTATCACGGCTTTTTTTCGAAGTCCTGAACAAAATTTGAACCGTTTGTAAAGAAATGGAGAGATTGTGACGGGGATGGAACCAGATAAAATTTCAACCTGGAGCGGAGTTCAGGGGCTTGCCTTTTACTGCTTTGGCAGATATAATAATACCATTGCGAGCGAAGGGAGCATCATGCCATGGAGCGGCCCAAAATTCTGGGAAACAAACTCTATCTGTATTTGACGGAATTCTTTGCCGGCATGTCGGTGATGGCGGTGGAACTGGGGGCCAGCCGACTGCTGGCGCCATATTTCAGTTCTTCACAGATTGTATGGACGATTATCATCGGTACGATTATGATTGCCATGGCGCTGGGGAATATCTATGGAGGACGCTCTGCGGATAAAAACCCGGATCCGGACAAGCTTTACCGCCGGCTGCTCATTGCCGCGGTTTGGATCGCAGCCATCCCTTTGGTGGGGAAATATATTATTCTGTTGATCTCGGGCGGACTGGTTCTGACGGTAAACAATAATTTTCTGATTTTAGCGGCGTTCCTCTCGTGTATGATTATATTTGTTTTTCCGCTGTTCCTGCTGGGGACTGTCACGCCGTCTCTGGCAAAATATACGGTGGACAGCCTGGATGAGGGCGGCAAGGTGGTTGGAACCCTGGGGGCGTTCAACACGATAGGCAGCATTTTGGGTACGTTCCTGCCTACCTTTGTCACGATACCAACTGTGGGTACCGCAGTGACTTTTTTGATCTTCTCCGGTATTTTGCTGGTTTTGGGGCTGGTGTATTTTATCAGTGCCCGTCGTCGCCCGATACTTTGCATTGTATCGGCAGTATTGTTTGTGTTGTGTTCTATTTTCGGTCATACGGGAAGCTTTGCTTTCTGGGAGTCAAATCTCCGCTACGAAGGGGAAAGCATTTATAACTATCTTCAGGTGAAGGAAACCGAAGACAGCATGATTTTGTCAACCAACGTACTGTTTGGGGTGCAGTCTGTGTACCAAAAGGATGCGGGACTTACAGGGATGTATTACGATTATGCCCTGGCGGCGCCTTTGATGGCAGGAGCCGATGCGGCGGAAAAAGACGTGCTGATATTGGGGATGGGTACCGGGACTTTCGCGGTACAAACGCAGCGCTATTTTCCCCAAAGCCAGATTTCTGGGGTAGAGATTGACCAGAAGATTACGGATCTGGCCAAGGAATACTTTGCGCTGCCGGACAGCATTCCGGTGACTACCTATGACGGACGGGCCTACTTGGCCGGCGACAAAAACACCTATGACGTGATTATGGTGGACGCCTATCAGGATATCACCATTCCGTTTCAAATGTCCTCCGTGGAGTTTTTCAGCCTGGTGCGGGAGCATCTGAATCCCGGCGGCGTTATGGTCGTCAATATGAACATGCATACGGATGAAGAAGGGAATATCAATCAGTACCTGTCCGATACCATTGCTTCGGTATTTCCCTATGTTGCGACTGTGGATGTAAGTGGGACCACCAACCGGGAGCTGTTTGCCACCGCGGACGGCGAAGTCCTGGACTCGCTGGAAGGCCGGGTGGATCAACTGCCGGGGGGAGAACTCAAGACGATGCTTGCCGCAGTGGCGCAAAATATGGAACGTTATACGGCGGGAAATTGTTTGCTTACCGATGATAAAGCCCCGGTTGAGCTTTTGGGGATGTCGGTAATTGACGGACTGATCTCACGAGAACTCGGATATTATCGGGATGTTTTTGAAGAAAACGGGATTTCCGGAATTTTGGAGACGTTTTCCTGAGCCTGCGGCGCGAAGGGACCGGTGAAATTGGGGTTGACTTGTACCCGGGTTCAGATGCTATAATACAACTTAGTGGTTATGGAAAAGGGGGCATGGGAAATGCGGATCTTGATTATTGACGGACAGGGCGGCGGCATGGGCCGTCAACTGGTGCAGCAAGTCAAGGCTGCATTTCCCGGCGCTCAGCTTCGGGCGGTTGGTACCAATTCTGCAGCTGCCGCGGCTATGCGGAAAGCTGGAGCGGATATTGCCACCACCGGAGAAAATGCTGTGGTGGTGGGAGCCAAATGGGCTGACGTCATCATTGGGCCCGTGGGGATTGTAATTGCCGACGCCCTCTATGGAGAGATTACACCCAACATGGCTGTAGCCGTGGGGCAGAGCAGCGCGAAGCGTATTTTGATACCGGTCAACCATTGCGACAATCTGATTGCCGGCGTAAGCGAACAGCCGATGGGGCGCTTGATTGAGAGCGCGATTGCACTGATATCTGAGGGAAATTAACCGAACCAGGAAGGATCGGCTCTATTTGAGATGAAGATCAATTGCCAGGAAGGAATTGTTGCTTCTGTAGAAGTGCAGTCCTTTTTGGCATTTTTCATGGCGGCGGTATTTGAAAGAATGATATGCGCAATGACGATAAAAATAGAATTTATGGAGGAAGCCGTATGGATTTACAGACTTTTTTCCTAGACCATCCCCGTGTGGCGCTGGGATTTTCCGGCGGAGTTGATTCGGCCTATCTCTTATGGGCGGCAAAGAAAGCGGGCGTGGATGTAAAGCCATATTTTATAAAAACTCCGTTTCAGCCGGAATTTGAACTGGAGGACGCCCTGCGCTTGGGCCGGGAACTGGAGGTTCCCGTCACAGTTGTGCCGTTGCAGCTTCCGTCGGAGGTGCTGAAAAATCCGAAGAATCGCTGTTATCTGTGTAAAAGGGCGATATTTACGGCGTTACGGAATCAAGCGGCGGCAGACGGATATGACGTCCTGCTGGATGGCTCTAATGCGTCGGATGATCCCAGGGAACGTCCCGGCATGCAGGCACTGACAGAGATGCAGGTGCTCTCTCCGCTGCGGCTATGCGGTCTCACCAAGGCAGAAATTCGTCAGAGATCCCGGGAGGCGGGGCTTTTTACCTGGGATAAGCCCTCGTATGCCTGCCTGGCGACTCGATTTCCCACGGGGACGGAGATTCGGGAGGAGATGCTGGCCCGTGTGGAGGCGGCGGAACAGATTTTGTTTTCCCTGGGATTCTCGGATTTTCGCGTGCGTCTGTTTCATGAGGCTGCGTGCATTCAGGTCAAACCGGAGCAGATGAATCGGATTTTGAACCAGCGGGAGATCATTATCGAAGAGATGAAAGAAAAATTTCCCCGTGTCATGTTGGATTTGGAGGGACGGCCGTGAACCAGAAAGAATTGAAATTGCTGCTTCAACAGGTAGCTGCGGGAGAAATAGATGTGGATACCGCGTTGCTTCAATGTAAAGAGGCCCCGTATCGGGATCTGGGCTATGCCAAGCTGGACAGCCATCGGGGACTTCGCCAGGGAACAGCGGAAGTGATTTACGGAGCGGGAAAGACGGCGGAGCAGATTGCCGGCATTGCAGGCGAGATGCTGGCTCATGGAGAAAAAACCGTGCTGATAACACGGTTAGAGGCAGAAAAAGCAGCAGAAGTGGAAAAGGCAGTGCCGCTTCAGTATTTTGAAATGGGAAACATTGCCGTGGCGGGGAGCTTTCCGGAGCGTACCGGCGGAGGAAAAATTGTGGTGGCCACCGGAGGAACCAGCGATATCCCTGTGGCAGAAGAGGCGGCCATTACGGCGGAGGCGCTGGGAAACGAAGTGGTTCGGCTCTATGATGTAGGTGTGGCAGGGCTTCACCGTCTGCTGGACCATTTGGATGAGATTATGTCGGCGCAGGTCATCATTGCCATTGCCGGGATGGAGGGAGCGCTTGCCAGTGTGATTGGCGGGCTTGCGGATTGTCCGGTCATTGCGGTGCCGACTTCGATTGGGTACGGAGCGTCGTTCGGCGGCGTCAGCGCACTGCTGAGTATGCTCAATTCCTGTGCCAGCGGCGTCAGTGTGGTCAATATTGACAACGGATTTGGGGCCGGATTCCTGGCCAGCCGAATCAACCATTTGGGAGGTAATCAATGAAAACGATTTATTTGGAATGCGCTATGGGCGCAGCGGGGGACATGCTCATGGGGGCGTTGCTGGAATTGCATCCGGATCCGGCGGCATTTTTGAAGAAAATAAACGGACTTGGACTTCCAGGGGTATCTGTCACAGCGGAGCGTGCCGAAACGCAGGGCATTGCAGGAACGCATATGCGTGTGATGGTGCATGGGCAGGAGGAGCACACCCATGATCATCACGGACACGATCACGATCATAAACAGGAAGAGGAGACCGGCAAAGCGCACGTCCATGAACATGGACACCATCACGCGGGTATGCATGATATTACGCATATCATTGAACATTTGGATTTGCCGGAACAGGTAAAAAAGGATGCGATGGAGGTATATCAATCCATTGCGCAGGCAGAGGCCCGTGCGCATGGCAAACCTGTTACAGAGGTTCACTTTCATGAAGTGGGGACATTGGATGCGGTAACTGACGTAGTCGGAGTGTGCCTGTTGATTTATGAGCTGGGGGCGGTAGAAATTTTGGCCTCGCCGGTACATGTGGGAGCCGGATTTGTACATTGCGCCCACGGGATTTTGCCGGTTCCGGCGCCGGCTACGGCCTATTTGCTGGAAGGGATTCCCAGCTATGGCGGAGAAATTGAGGGCGAGCTTTGCACGCCCACTGGAGCGGCGCTGCTGCGGCATTTTGTGACCCGATTTGGTCCGCGTCCGGTGATGGCGCTGGAAAAGACCGGATACGGGATTGGAACGAAATCGTTCTCCCGGGCAAACTGTCTCCGGGCGATGTTGGGAGAAAGGCGAGCTTCCCCGGAAAAGGAGCATATTGTTGCGCTGTGCTGCAACATTGACGATATGACCGCCGAAGATTTGGCCTATGGCATGGATGTGCTGCGGGACAACGGTGCCCTGGAGGTTTACACGGTATCGGCGCATATGAAAAAAGGACGTCCCGGCGTAGTGCTTACGTGTATTTGCCATGAGGCGGAGCGGGAAACATTGGTGGGACTTATGTTCCGGCATTTCTCGACTTTGGGAATTCGGGAGGAAGAGCTTTCCCGCTATGTGCTCCGGCGTGAAATTCACACGGAGGAGACCAGCCTTGGAACGGTGCGTTATAAGACGGCGTCCGGATGGGGCGTTTCCCGGGAAAAACCGGAATTGGAAGATCTGAAAACGATTGCGCAAAAGACGGGTATGAGCCTGGAAGAGGTCCGTCGAGCAATTAACCGCTGAATCAGGGAGGCCTGGACAAACTGTCCAGGCCTCTTGGCTTACAAGCTAGAGCGAAGATTTTTCGCATACAAAATTTTCTATGATAATATTGGTATGGATGGTGTATTTCTGATACTTGTGATTTAGAGGCTGCGCATGATAAGATACATATGTTCGGATGCGCGTGGCTGAATTTGCCGCGGCTTTCGAAGATAAGCAGAGAATGAAAGATACAGGAAGGAACTGATGCCATGTTTGTAATCGACAGAACGATCTGCGCATGTTGCCATAACTGTGCCTGTGAATGTCCCGTTCAGGCGATTGATTTTGTGGGAACAAAGTATCAGATCGATCAGGAAAAATGCGTCCAGTGTGGGCTTTGTGCCAAGGTCTGCCACACCGGCGCCTGCCATGAAGAGCCTGTCCATACTACGGAAGTTCCGCGCCATGATCCCGTGTACTTGAAGGCGGATGTGGTCGTGGTGGGCTCCGGCTCCGGGATGGTGGCTGCGGTTCGGGCAGCCCAAGCCGGAAAACGAGTGATTGTTTTGGAGAAGAGTGGAAAAACAGGCGGCAATACGGATTTTGCACATGGATATATGGTGACATATTCCAAGTGGCATGAAAGGTTAGGGATTCCCGACGAGCGGGAAGAGGCGGTCCGTCACTTTTCCAAAATGGCCAACGGGGAAGTACCGGAAGAGTTGCTGCGGTCTTGCGTCTATGGCACCTGTGATTTCTTTGACTGGCTGTGCACTCTGTGCGACATTACGGAGACATATACGCTGAAAAAGGCGGAAGACACGGATTTCCATGGACCGATGTTTGGAAAAGGCGTTTTGGAAATGGGGCAGCGGAAGTATGACAACCTTCTGTGTCGTGACGACGCCATCGGGCCAGGCTGGGGTGGTACCCATGTCAAATACACGATGCTGGATACGATTGAGAAAGAGAATCTCCCGGTGTCCGTTCTTTTACATACGGCGGCGAAGCATTTGAAGCTGGACGAGAATGGAAGAATCTGCGGAATTGTAGCCCAGGATCCCGGCGGTGAGGTTGTCATTGAATGCAAAGCCGTGCATCTGGCCTGTGGAGGCTTTGGGCGGAACGATGAGATGCTCAAACAGTACTGTGATTTTGACTTCTTTGGCGGAGAAACGCCGATCCACCGGTTCTCGGTGCCCGGCGATACAGGTGATGGGATTACCATGCTGCGGGAACTGGGCGTGGAACCCGATCCAAACCGCATGTTCGTGTCCATGTTTGGGCCGAAGCATCATCCGTTTAACAATTCCATTGCCGATTATGCGCTGGAGCCGGAATTTATTCAGGTCAACTTAAACGGAAAACGTTGGGTAGATGAAACCAAGGGCATCATGAACGGAATGAGCCAACTGATTTCCGATCAACCCAAAGAGATTTCCTATGCGATTTTGCCTTACGACCAGATCAAGGCCTGTGCAGAACGCTATGTGAAGAATCCTGCTTTTGCCAACAAGGCCCATTTTTACGCCACCTGGGAAGAGGATCTGGAGGAGGAGTCCAAACTGGATACTCCGGTGAAAAAAGCCGATACTCTGGAAGAACTGGCACGATTGATGGGAGCCGATCCGGATACCTTTGTAGCAGAAGTTCAGAAATACAATCGTTTCTGTGAAAAGGGCGTAGACGAGGACTTTGGCAAAGACAAACAATTCCTGGTGCCGATTCCCATGAATAAAGGTCCATACTATGCCGTTTACGGTCAGCGCTTTTCAGAAGCTGCCATGGGCGGCGTCCGGGTGAATCCCAAGTGCCAGGTTACCCGGGAGGACGGTACGGTCATCCCGGGGCTCTATGCCGGCGGAGACTGTACGTCTGCGATGCACCGAAAAGGAAAACTGGCTCCGGTGTCGGAGCTGACCTGGGCCATGGCGTCCAGTTATATTGCCGGCGGCAATATGGCCGCTTACATCGACGGAAAAGCAGAGCAATGAGGAGGTGCTGAAACATGCTAATGCCAGATAATACCGTGTTTGTACCGGTGGAGAATCCCAATATGGTCTCGGAGCGGACCAAAAATCAGCGCCTGCCCATGGCAGACCGGCTGACAACATTTCAAGAGGTAGAAAAGACCTATACAGAGGAAGAGGCCCTTCAGGAGGCGTCCCGCTGTTTAGGCTGTCCTTCCCGCTGGTGCTCCAAGGAGTGTCCTGCCGGAATGCCCGTGCCGGATTTTATCCGGAAGATACGGGAAAAAGACTATGAAGGAGCATATGAGCTCATCGCCTCGGCATCCACGCTGCCGGAGTTCTGTTCGAGGCTGTGTCCGCAGGAGAAGCAATGCCAGAGCAACTGTACCCGTGGAATCCGTACGGAGGCTGTGGGAATTGGACGGTTGGAACGGTTTGTGGTGGAACGCCACTATGAAAATGCAGATCATCCAATGCCGAAGCCTTCGGGGAAAAAGGTGGCTGTGATTGGCTCCGGTCCCAGCGGATTGAGCGCAGCGCAGCGGCTTCGTGACAAGGGCCATGCCGTGGTTGTATACGAGAAAGAGGAAGCGCCGGGCGGACTCCTGCGATATGGAATTCCGAATATGAAATTGGAAAAAGGAACGCTGGATCGAAAGCTGGAAGCCATGAAAACACAGGGAATCGTATTTAAGACCAGCGTTGAGGCAGGCACGGAATTGACCGCGGAATCGCTGGAGATGCAATATGACGCGGTGGTGCTGTGTGTTGGCACCGGCAATGCGAGAAGCCTTAAAATATTTGGCGCAGAAGGCACGGAAGGCATTCACAAAGCGGTGGAGTATCTCAGCGGAAAATCTGGCGACACTGCAAAGGGGAAGGACGTTGTTATCATTGGGGGCGGTGATACCGGAAACGACTGTATCGGTACTGCCATCCGCCAAGGAGCAAAGTCCGTCACGCAGATCGAGATGCTGCCCCAAGTGGTGGGAAAACCGGTGATCTACGATCCGGTGCCTCAGAGACCCAAGGAAAAAAAGTTTGATTCCTCCCAGGAGGAATGCCTGAACCGTTTCCTGAAGGATCCACATATCTATCAGGCCACTGTCAAAGCCGTAGAAACAGACGGCCGGGGGAGAATTTCTGCTGTAACGCTGGTGCATTTGCAGCCGACTTATGACGAGCATCGCCGTCTGGTGATGGAAGAGATTCCGGGAAGCGAAGAGAAGCTGCCCTGCGGTCTCCTGATTATCGCAGCAGGATTTTTGGGTCCTGATCCGGAGGTGGCAAAGCAATTCGGCATTCATACGACAGCACGAAGCAATTTGGAAACCTCAGGATATCAGACGACGCGTGAAAAATTCTTCGCATGCGGCGACTGCCGTACCGGTCAGTCCCTGGTTGTAAAGGCCATGGTGGAAGGCCGGGATTGCGCAGAAGCGGTAAACGACTATCTTTCCCAGAAATAAGCTAAAAAAGGGCGCCGCACTTCCAATGGAAGTGCGGCGTCATGTTTATTCTGTTGTGAGAAGTTCCACCGTGACTTGCTTATTTTTCTTGGAGCGTTTTTGTAGATAGCGCACGGTGCAGGAAAGAATGAAATTGATGATGAAATAGATCACAAAGGCCGTGCCAAACAGAACAAACACATCGGAAACATTGATTTGGCCGGTGCCATTGTACATATTGGCTGCAGACAAAATCTTTTTTACACGGCTCATCAGCTCAATTACAGCGACGTTGGCCAAATAAGAGGAATCCTTAATGGTTGTAATGCACTGGCCCAGAAGTGTGGGAATTACGCTGCGGTAGGCCTGAGGCAGAACAATGTAGATCATGATCTGTACGGTATTGAAGCCCTGAGAGTGTCCGGCTTCAAATTGCCCGTGGGCTACGGCGTTCAGGCCGCCGCGAACGATCTCTGCTATAACAGAGGACGTGAACAGAATCAACGCCACGGCTGCCTTAAATAGCAGTCCCACCTCCACAGAAGTCAAGGTAAACATTGGCTTGGACAGAAAACTCGGGGTGGGGCAGAATACGACGCAGATAAAAATCCAGAGCAGCAGCGGAGTATTACGGAAAATCTCAATATAAGCAGTGGCAATCCATTTCAGAACGCGGGTTTTGCCTGTGCAGTAGTTGCGAACTAAGGCCAGAATACTGCCAAACAAAATGCCGATTACAACGGCTACAAAGGATACTACCAGAGTGAAAGCCAGTCCTTTGAGGATGAATTGAATGATTGCTGGATTTTTTAGCATACTGAAGCTGGCGCCCAAAGTACTCATGCTTCCACCTCCTCACTGGTTTCCGGGACGGCGGTCGAATTTCGCTTGTCGCGGTTTTTAAGGCTCTGTTCCCACTTGCTGGCCAGGGTGGACAGGGGGAAGCAGACAATAAAGAACAATATACCGCTGACCAGGTAGGCGGGGCCATAGGCGCCGCCGGTGTTTTCTCCGGTGACAAAGCTGTATGTGATGGAGATCAAATCGGTGCCGCCAATGATGTACAGACAGGAGGTGTTTTTGATGAGGTTAACCACCTGATTGACCATAGGGGGCAGGATGATTTTGATGCTCTGCGGCAGAATGATGTAATACATCCGCTCGATATAGTTAAAGCCCTGAGACTGAGCGGCTTCAAATTGGCCTTTGGGGATTGCCTGGATACCGCTGCGGACCACTTCGGACATATAAGCCCCGTGATAGATTCCCAAAGCGATAAAGCCGGTGGCCAAAATGCCAATGCTGTTGCCCGAAAACGCCAATGCATAGTAGAGAAAGCACAGCTGCAGCAGGACAGGGGTGTTTTGAATGAATTCTACATAGATCCGGTTGATGGCTCGAAGAATCTTTTTATTGCTGGTAGCCATCAGGCCAAACACAATTCCCAGTATCAAAGCCAAAATCAGCCCTAAGACTGCAGTTTCGGCAGTGGTTAGAAGACCTTTGAGGAAGCCTTCCCGATAGAGCCAGACTTTGTTCCAGGCTCTTTCTGAAAAAATCCCTGCCATATCATCGCCTCCATAAACATATTTCCCAGATCAGAAGGTCTCGGCCCGGAGACCGGGACCCTCTGATCCGGGGCAGAGCGCCAGGACAGCCGCTCTGCCTCATGTCTGCGGAATGATCAGCCCAGATTGTAAGTGGCGATCAACTCGTCGATGGTGCCGTCAGAGAGCCACTCAGTGACTTTCGCTTCACACAGAGCGGAGAAACCGGAACCCTTCGTGGTGGCGATGCCATACTCCTGGGGAGAGAATTCGGCGTCGATATAGGTACGGCCTTCCGTCTTATAGGCGGCCAGGATGGACTTATCCACGCAGAAAGCGTCGACTTCATCAGCCTCAAGGGCTGTGGAGATGGACGGATAATCATCATACTGCTTGAAGCTCACACCCTCAGTCCAGGTGGAAGCGTCAAAGGTGTCCGGATCAAATCCTTCACCATCGATCACGCCGGCTTCAATCATGGCGTTGGTCAGGCTTCTGGCGGAGGTGGAGCCGGAGGAAACACCGACAACCTTGTCCTTCAGATCTTCCAGCGTCTTTATGCCGGAGGACTCCTTTACCAGAACGCTGACATAGTCCGTATAATAGGGGGTTGTGAAATCCCAGGTCTGTTTGCGCTCGTCGGTAATCGTGAAGGTTGCCATAACGCAGTCAATGTCGCCGGAGTCCAGCAGCTCGCCGCGGGTGGCGGCAGTAACCGTGGTAAATTCTACATCTACCCCCAGATATTCGCCGAGTTTATTGGCCAAATCAATTTCCATACCGCTGTATTCATTGGTCAACGGATCCATATAACCAAAACCGATGACGTCGCTCTTTACGCCGACCTTCAGCACGCCACGGTCAATAATCGCCTGCACATCCTCGCCATAGGAAGCTGGATCAGCAACAGCGGAAGCTTCAGCACCGGAAGCCTCGGCGTCAGAAGCGGCAGGTGCAGCGCTTTCAGCAGCCGGAGCCGTGCTTTCAGCAGCCGGAGCCTCAGAGGTGGAAGCCGCCGAAGAAGCGGTCTCGTCGCCACAGCCGGCCAGCAGGCCCAGAACCATTACGACAGACAGCGCCATTGCCGTCAGCTTTTTCAATTTGCTCATAAAAATTCCTCCATTCATGGTCTGACAAAGTGGTATGTCCTGAAACACGCAGAATGCGTGTTGCGTGCAAAATTAACGAAGAATCTTGGAGAGGAACTGTTTCGTTCGCTCATGGGTGGGATTCTTGAAGAAGTGTTCCGGAGGGCCTTCCTCGATGATGGTGCCGTCTGCCATAAAGATAACGCGGTCAGCCACCTGGCGGGCAAAGCCCATCTCGTGGGTAACCACCACCATGGTGATGTTCTCTTTGGAGAGCTTAATCATAACGTCCAACACGTCCTGAACCGTTTCAGGGTCCAGAGCCGAGGTAGGCTCGTCGAATAAAATGATTTTTGTCTGGCAGCACAGAGCCCGCGCAATGGCCACTCGCTGCTGTTGCCCGCCGGAAAGCGTAGTGGGATATACATGCGCCTTGTCCCGAAGGCCGACCACGTCCAGATAATGGAACGCCAGATCTTCGGCTTCCTTTTTGGATTTGTGGTGAAGTTTAATGGGGGCAAGCGTCAGATTTTGAAGCACAGTCTTATGAGGATAGAGATTAAACTGTTGAAACACCATGCTCATGGTGGTTCGATTCATCTGCGTCTTGTTTTTGTTGGTAAGCAGGGTTCCGTCGATCCATACCTCGCCGGAGGTGGGTTCTTCCAGATAGTTCATGCAGCGGACTGTGGTGGATTTGCCGGAGCCGGAGGGGCCGATAATGACCAGCTTTTCACCTTCTGCAACTTCCAGATTCACATCCTTCAAAACGTGGAGATCGCCGAAATATTTGTTGACATTGACAAGTTTGATCACAGCAGATACCCCTCTCAAATTGTAATAAAAATAGCGGCTCGTCCAGGCGCAAGCAGGTGCCGGAACGGAGCGGCGAATAATGATTTAAACAACTAAGGTTTTCTATGCATATTATAAACCGAAGACTTGCATCCGTCAAGTGAAAATGCAATTTCCAGCAATAGAAATTCAAATTTAGGCAGTTTATTGAGATTTTGTGCTACGATTATGCAAGCATTTTGTCGCTTTATTCATTGCGGTAGAGAGAAGGAGCCGTTATAATGTTAGGTGTTACGTATAGGAAGGAAGCGATCGTTATTATGCTGCCGTTTTTGATTGTGTGCCCGCTGGTGTTTGTAGCGGGACTTGTAGACGCCATTGCAGGCGGCGGGGGACTAATTTCTCTGCCTGCATATCTGTTGTCCGGAGTTCCGGCGCATGTGGCGATTGCCACAAATAAGCTTTCTTCCGCTACGGGAACAGCCGTATCCACCGGAAGATTTCTAAAACATGGCTATATCCCGGCAAAGCTCTCGTTGTGCGCAGCTGCAATGGCGTTGCTGGGGTCCACCATTGGAGCCAATATTTCCATGCTTCTGTCAGAAAGCATCCTGCGGGGAATGCTTTTGGTTGTGCTTCCCATCGTGGCCTTTTATGTGTTTAAAAATAAGAATATGGGAGAAAATCAGGAGACTGGTACCAGGACAGAGCGGCAGCTGCTGCTCATTGCCATGGGAGCGGCATTGATTGTTGGAATGTATGACGGCCTTTATGGACCGGGGACGGGAACGTTCCTGATTCTGATCCTCACGGGCCTGGGGCGCATGGAGCTCAAAAGTGCGGCAGGAACCACGAAGGTGATCAATCTTGCGTCCAATCTTGCGGCCCTTGTTACGTTTATCTGTCATGGACAGGTCTATTGGGCCCTGGGGCTTACGGCCTCTGTATTTTCGATTGCGGGGCATTACGCCGGTGCCGGACTGGTGGCGAAGGACGGAAAACGTGTGGTTCGGCCAGTGGTGCTGACGGTGCTGGGGATTCTCTTTGTCAAGGTCGTGGTTGATTTTCGCTGAAAAAAGGGCCTGCTCCTGTGAGCAGGCCCTTTCCGTTGGGGAACGCGGACTGTCTCCGCATTTGAATTAGGATGTCAGTTTGTTGAGGTAGCGTTCATAGGCCGCCTGATAAATCTCTTCCATACGTTCGCCGCCCATGGAGACAATGGTCTCCTGGAAAGCCTGGAAGCTGTCCTCTGTCAGGTCCGACTGTCCCAGAATGAACTTCATGATTTCCGTGGAGGCATAGGTGGTAACGTCGGAGTACAGTGCGGCATATTCCTCGTTTTCCGTCTCGTTGAGGGCCACGCCGGTGGGGAGATTATAGCTTCCGTCGGCGTCGCAGGTGCGGAAGGTATCGAATACGTTCCACTCCTCCTCGCCGAAATAGTAGTAACCGGCCCGGACGTCAAGGATGCTGGGCATGTGGCCGCTGGCCACTGCGGAGGCATAGATGTAGCAGGCGTCTTTGTAGCTCAGTCCGTCGGGATTATTGGTGATCAGTTCGGTATATTGGGGATTGCCGTTTTCGTCGTATTCAAAGGAATGGCCTTCGTCCCCGTAGTTGAACATGAGCTGTCCGTCTTCGGAGAACAGATAGTTTACCATTTGCATAATGCCTTCCGGGTCCTGGCAGGCCACTGAGATCGCCCAGGTATCCTGCTGCTTGATTTGGGAAAAATTATCGGTCCAGCTGAAATGGAGTGAATCGTCGGCGTTCACCTTTGGAGCGTTGATCGGCATGAGTTCATAGGTGTAACTGGGATCCCGGTAGCTCTCAATGGTGGCGATATTGGCGGCGGTGCCTGTATTGACGGCACTTTGCCCGGAGGCAAACCATTTGTCAGTAACGCCCATCTGCGCATTGAAGAAATCAGAATAGATGGTGCCGTCGGCATACCACTGAGCCAGCATCTGAAGATAGTCGAAGTAGCTGTCATTTAAATAGGAGTAGACAACCACGCCGTCTATGACGTTGTAGCCGCCGGCGTACAGATCATAGCCATAGCTGTACAGGGAATCGTCGCCTTTGTTGCTGGCCATTGCGTTTCCGATACAGATGCCCTGGCAGCCGTAAGTACTGATGCAGCGCTGAACATATTCGTGGAATTCGTCGTAAGTTTCCGGCTGCTCCATGTCCAGTTCCCGCAGCCAATCGCCCCGGATGAGGATGCCGCCGTTTTCACAGCCGGCTTCCTTATAGATGGTAGCCACAGTGGGCAGACAGCCGTTATCGGTAATGAGCGTGGCTTTCAGTTTGGGGTCTGACTCCAAATAGTACATATAGTTGGGGGCATACTCCACAGCCAGATCGTAGAGGTCGATGATAATTTCGTCTGTGATGGCGGCGTCATAACCCTTGGTATAGTGGCTCACGCCGTCGGAAATGATGTCTGTGTAATCTCCGGAAGAAACCATCAGGTTAAACTGTTCGGAGACCGCGCTGTCGCTGACGGCGGTGACGTCCAGCGTCACATTGCAGTATTCCTGAAGCAGTTTTAGATTGTTGATGTCCGTGGCCATGTCGGTGACCAGATTGCTCATGAAGAAGGGCAACATGGTCCACATGGTATAGGAACGGGTTTCCTCAAAAAGAGGCAGTTCCACCGCCTCCAGCTGGAGTTCCGGTTCTGCTGCGTCATCCAACTGGCTTCCCTCCAGGGAAGAATCCGGAGAAGCAGGCGATTCCGATTCTGCGGGAGCTTCCGAGGGTTCCGGAGCAGCGGAAACCGATTCCGCCGAAGCTGTGTCGGATTCGGAGACAGAATCGGGGGCCTGTCCGCAGCCGGCCAGTATGCCGAGCAGCAGGGCCGCTGACAAAAGGAAGCATAACAATTTCTTTCTCATGATGTGTTCTCCTTTCTTGCGGGTCCTTCCGGGAGGCAGGGGATTTCCCGCTTGACTTCTGAAAGTTCCTCCCGTAATATGAAACTAGTCTAATGCCATCTTATGCCATGATGGAATATCATGCAATTCTAATTTTTTTTCGTTCCATTCCGGAACTGAATAGATGGGAGTACGGTCATGGAAATTGAGTATTTAAGCGAGTTTACGGTGGTCGCAAAATTGGGGAGTTTTTCCAGAGCTGCGGAAGAACTGTGTATGTCCCAGTCTTCGCTTTCCAAGCACATTTTGACGCTGGAGCGGGAACTGGGGGTGTCTCTGTTGCAGCGAAATTCCAGGCATGTAACGCTGAGCCAGGTCGGCGCGCAGATTCTGCCGCTGGCCGCACAGGTGGACGAACTGAAGAATAAGATTCGTGTAGCGGCGGCCAAGCAATCTTCCAGGGCTAAGACCATTCTCAGCATTGCCTCCATTCCGGTGATGGCCCAGTATAATATCACCGGCCTGCTGGCGAAGTTTCAACGGGAATATCCGCAAATTACGCTGGAAATCATGGAATGCGAGCGCCAGGAAATTATGGACATGCTGGAGAGCGGAAAAAGCGAGCTGGCATTTTATCGACGGGGTCTGGAAGCCGAGGAGGGGCTGGAATATCTGGAGGTATGCCGGGATAACCTGGTGGCGGTCGTGCCTAAAAGCCATCCGCTGGCGAAGCATGACAGCATTGCGCTGATGGATCTGAAGGATGAGCCGCTGCTGTTTTTGGATCAGAGGACCGGATTTCACCATTTGTACAGCACCTTGTGCAAAGGGGCCGGATTTGTGCCGAACATTGCCTATACCGGCCACCGTCCGGAGAATATCGTGGCGTTGGCAGCGCAGAATATGGGCGTAGCGCTTTTGATGAAGCGGCATACCGACTATGTGGCGAACCCGGACGTGGTATGCATTGACGTTGTTCCGATTGTGGAAAGCACCGTATGTTTGGTGCGTCGGAAGAACGGAAGCCCAGGCCAATTGGCGCAGTGTTTCTGGGAGTTTGTCCGGGAACACCGGCAGATTGATTCCGCCTCGGAATCGATGGCGGAAGAATCAGAATTGCATTGCAATTCATGACCTGATAGAATACATGTGACAAGAACTGCTTGAATTTGGAGCGTGAGAATATGCAAGTAAACGATCTGCGCAGCGCCCTCCGTCTGCTGGAAACCATGCCGGGTCAACTGGTGCAGACGGAAGTTCCGGTGGATCCCATGGCAGAGCTGGCCGGGGTCTATCGCTACGTGGGGGCGGGCGGCACGGTTCAGCGGCCTACCCGGGAGGGACCGGCCATGATATTCCGCAATGTCAAAGGCCATCCCGGCGCCCAGGTGGCCATCGGTGTGTTGGCCAGCCGAAAGCGTGTGGGGGCGATGTTGGCGTGCGATCCCAAGGATTTGGGAAAACGGCTCTGGCAGGCGGCCTCACACCCTGTTCCGCCGGTGTTGGCGGAGGGTCCCGCACCCTGTCAAGAGGTAGTTCATCGGGCGACAGATCCTGATTTTGACCTCTATAAACTGGTGCCGGCACCCACCAATACGCCCAAGGACGCGGGACCTTACATTACAATGGGGATGTGCTATGCCACCCATCCGGATACAGGGGCGTCGGATGTGACCATTCATCGGCTCTGCATCCAGAGCCGGGACGAGCTTTCTATTTTCTTTACCCCCGGTGCCCGGCATATCGGCGCCATGGCGGAGCGGGCGGAACAACTGGGAAAGCCGCTTCCCATTTCGGTCAGTATTGGGGTAGATCCTGCCATCGAGATCGGCTCCTGTTTTGAACCGCCTACAACGCCATTGGGATATGATGAGCTTGCCGTGGCCGGCGCGCTGCGGGGCCATCCGGTGGAACTGACGCAGTGTTTGACGGTAAAGGAGCGGGCCATTGCCAATGCGGAGTATGTCATAGAAGGGGAAGTCATTCCCGGGCGGCGGATTCAGGAGGATCAGAATACCGGCTCCGGCTATGCCATGCCGGAGTTCCCGGGCTATTTGGGGGTGGCCAGCGGGGATTGCTGGGTCATCAAGGTCACAGCGGTGACCCATCGAAGAAATCCGATTATGCAGACCTGCATTGGGCCCAGCGCTGAGCATGTCAATATGGTGGGAATCTGTACGGAAGCCAGCATTTACGGCCTGGTGGAAAAGGCCATGCCGGGCCGGCTTCAGGGCGTCTATGCCCATCCCTCCGGCGGCGGCAAATATATGGCGATTCTCCAGATTGCAAAACGGGTGCCGTCGGATGAGGGCCGCCAGCGTCAGGCTGCACTCCTGGCGTTCTCGGCCTTTACAGAATTGAAGCATGTGATTTTAGTGGATGAAGACGTGGACATTTTTGATACCGACGATGTGTTATGGGCTATGAATACCCGCTTCCAGGGGGATCGGGACATTATCACAATTCCCGGCGTTCGCTGTCATCCGCTGGATCCCAGTGCCGCGCCGGAATATGATCCCTCCATTTTGGACAGGGGAATTTCCTGCAAGACGGTTTATGACTGTACGGTTCCCTATGCCCAGAAGGAGCGGTTCCGCCGGGCCCCGTTCCTGGAGGTGGATCCCAGACACTGGCTGCCGGATTATGAATTTGACTGAGCAATAAAAGGACGTGGATGCATGAAAACCAAACGGCTGCTGATTGGAATTACCGGTGCTTCCGGGGCGCCGCTGGCAGTGGAACTGCTCCGGGAACTTCAGGCGGTACCGGAGGTGGAGTGTCATGTGATTCTCTCCGCTTGCGGAGAACTGACAATGCGGCAAGAACAGGGGATGACGGATATCGCCGGGCTGTGTACCCGCCTCTATCGCAGCGACGACTATGGCGCAGGGCCGGCCAGCGGCAGTTTCCAGACCATAGGGATGGTGGTAATCCCTTGCAGCATGAAGACGCTGGCAGGCATTGTCTCCGGCTACTGTGATACGCTGCTGCTGCGGGCCGCAGATGTGACACTGAAGGAGCGGCGGAAGCTGGTGCTGGTGCCGCGGGAGTGTCCCCTCAGCACGCTGCACCTCCGGAATTTGACTGCGGCCAGTGAACTGGGGGCTGTGGTGATACCGCCGGTGCCGGCCTACTATCAACATCCAAAGACCATTGAGGACGTCAATCGGCATGTAGTGGGGAAGGTGCTGAGCCAGTTTGGACTGGGGGGAGTTCCGGAATGGATGGGGATGGACACATGATAGAATTGGAACGCCTCCTGTTTGGCTGCCCCATATGCTGCAGGGCGACGAGACTGGACAGCGGCATTCATGTGCTGCTCACCGGAGGGGGCAAAAGCCATATTGGCGCGGTCAGCGTGGCGGAACCGGACGGCAAGACAGAAACAAACGTGTTTCCGGGCCATAAAGACCAGTTCGTCTCCGAACCCTGGGCAAAGGCTCTGGCGGCAAAAATCGGACAGCGGGCCTGTGTGGTCTGCGGAATTCACTATGACGATGCCACGCAGGAACAGATTGCGGAGATTCTTCGTCAGACAGATCAAATGCTGGAACAGCTGTTGCAGCAGATATAAGCAGGACAGTCCGCCGCGACATTGCGGCGGACTGTCCTGCTTCACTACTGTTTTACCATTCAATGGAGTCTTCAAAGGTGTTCCCGGCAGTGTCCGTCAGAACAAAATGCCATCGGACTCCGGGATTGGATTGACAGGCATAGGGACTGCCATCCTGATTGGGATAGCAATAAAACGTGATTCCCGATACTGCGCTGGCCAGACCGTCTTCCGAGGTTCCGTCGTTTTGGCTGAAGAAGTCCCGGTATAGATCCGTTTTCTGGGTGTATACCAGGGTATCGTCCACATATAACTCCCATGTCAGGGTGTCTGGCAGCGGTGCAGAGAGAGCAGTGGCGGGCGTCACCGTAACGGCGGGCGAGCCGGAGGTATAAAGTTTCATATTGGAGGAAGTCCAGCTGAAATCGTGGCTGTCTGCCGTCAGGGTACACAAATACATGGAGGAGAATCCGTATTGTTGGGAGATGATTTCCGTGTGACGAAGACCGTCCTGTTCCAGAATGACTGAAACCTCAAAATCCTGCACCATTGGGATCTGAACTTCTGCGGTGAAGATACCGGAAGAGGGACCGTCGGAGGTTGGGATATGGGCTTCTGCCGTAATGGCCTGTTCCAGCGTGTCCTGAGAAGTGGAGATGGGGGACAGGACAAAATAGAGCGCTGTGTCCTCCGTTAAGGTTTTGGGGGTGGCGGAGAGACGGACCATGGCGGTGTTGGAATCCGCGTCATAGGCGCCATAGCCAAAGTCAGAGTCCGAAAGGATGCTGGCCTGTTGGGTTAAGCTGTCTTCGATTCCGGCCTGAATCGAGCTGAGAGAGCCCTGCATCTGGCTGTCCAGTGTGGAAACACTGGTGTGGAGATCGGAGACGGTTGCCTCCAGCGTATTCAGACGCACAATATAGTAGGCCAGCAGGAGGATGACAAGGATCAGGCAAAGGGTTCCCGCAGCCACCAGACTGCGGCGCAGACGCCTCCTGCGCGGGGGTTCCTTCTGTTCTGCCAAAAGCGCCTGGAGTGTTTCGGCAGAAATGACGGATTCTGATTCTTTTGAGAGCGGTTCCGGTTCCCGGCCAGTCAGCAGATAATCCACCGAAGTTTGCAGGATGGAGGAAAGCTCTATGAGATTGTCGATGCTTGGCATAGAACTGCCGCTTTCCCATTTTCCGATGGCCTGGCGGGATAGTCCCAGCCGGTCGGCCAGTTCTTCCTGGCTGAGGCCCTGCTGTTTGCGAAGGGCCTGAATTCGACTTCCCGGATTCATAGCCGCCCCCCCTTTTCTCAAAAATCTGCCTGTATCATAGCATGCGGGAGAGAAATTTTGCAACCACTGGGCGGTTTCTTTCGGGCAACCACTGGTTGCAAAGCGATAAAATTGATTTTCTTCGACGAAAAAGTATTGACATGGAGCATACTCCAAGTGGTAATGTTAATTTGTGCCGAATAGACCGCAGGAAGCGGCCGGAAGATACGACAGGAGGTTATATCATGGAAAAAGCAACGGTTTATTTTACAAAAGACATCAGTCCGGCAGGGCTGAAAAAAGTCTATGACGCCATGGGCGTACAGCTTGTGGGGAAAGTTGCGGTGAAGATTTCCACTGGAGAACCCGGCGGACATAATTTCCTCTCCCCGCAGCTCATTGCAGGACTGGTGAAGGATCTGAACGGGACCATTGTAGAGTGCAATACCGCCTACTCGGGGCGGCGGAACACTACGGAAGCGCATTGGGAAGCCATTCGGGAACATGGATTTTTGGACATCGCGCCCTGTGATATTATGGACGAAGAAGGGGATATGCCCCTGCCGGTGACATGCGGCCATCATTTGAAGGAAAACTATGTAGGAGCGCATTTGAAGAACTATGATTCCATGCTGATGCTGTCTCATTTCAAGGGGCATGCCATGGGCGGCTTTGGCGGCGCGCTGAAAAATATGTCCATTGGTGTGGCGTCCTCTCGGGGTAAGCAGAATATTCACGTTTCCGGCACCGGAAAGACGAAGGAAGAGGACATGTTTACGGCAGATCATGAGTCGTTCCTGGAGTCTATGGCCGATGCGGATCAGTCGGTGATGGCGTATATGGGCCGGAAAAATATCGTTTATATCAACGTGGCCAACAAGCTTTCGGTAGACTGCGACTGTGATTCCAATCCCCACGACCCGGAGATGGCAGATATCGGGATCTTTGCCTCTGTGGATCCGGTGGCGATAGATCAGGCATGTGTGGACGCCGTGTATGCCTCTCCAGATCCCGGCAAGGCCGCGCTTATTGAGCGCATGGAAAGCCGCCACGGAATTCATACCGTTGAAGCTGCCGCGGAGCTGAATCTGGGCAGCCGGGAATATACCATCGTTTCACTGGATTGAACATTGGGAGGAACACGCTATGACAATTGGCCAGGTTAGCCAGAAATATCACATTTCTGCCGATACCCTTCGATATTATGAGAGGATCGGTTTGATTCCACCGGTGCCGAGAAGTCCCAGCGGCGTCAGAGATTATGATGAAGCGTCCTGCGGCTGGGTCGAACTGATGAAATGCATGAGAGCGGCCGGGGTGGAAATTGAGACGCTGGTCGAATATGTCAAGCTGTTTGAACAGGGGGACGAGACGCTGGAGGCAAGAAAGCAGCTCTTGATTGGCCAGAGAGAGCGAATCCAGGCGCGCATGGCCGATATGCAAAAATCCCTGGATCGATTGAATGATAAAATTCAGCATTATGAGGAAATCTATTCCCAAAAAGAGCATAAACTCCGGCAGAAAATAGCGAAGTAGCAGATTACGGATCTGGTTTGAGATGGTTCTCCTCTGGTTGGGAGAGGGAGATGCTGCAATCGTTTCAGTCAGGTAAACAGCTCCATTGACTTTGTATGGAAAGATCGATACAATAAGAAAAATGGAGGTGCGGAAATGAAACGAATTGTGTTGTTGCTCCTGCTGGCACTGTGCCTGACAGGATGCGGAGATACCGTGGACAGCGGAACACAGGATGCATTGCAATCGGTTTCGTCATCCTGGGGAATCACAGTGGAGGAAGCTGCAAGTCAGTCTCCAAAAGCGTCGCCTTCTCCCTCGCCGACACCGTCGCCTTCGCCGTCTCCAACGCCGGAACCGTTACCGGAATCACTGGCAGAGCTCTGTCAGCCGGGGCCCAGTGTGTTGGTGGATGGCAAAAAGGTGGATAGTCTGCTGATTGCAGAAACCACAATGGTCAATGCGGCGGAGCTGACGGAATTGTTTCCCTGGTTCCAGCGGCAGGACGGAACAGAACATGCATCGTTTACCAGGAAAAACGGAGAAACGATAGAAATTGACTGCCTTACCGTGGACGGGGTGGAGCATATGGCGGAGGCCTATGACGGTACAGGCGGCATCTACTTTGCAGGAGCAACGATCGAGTATTGGCTGCCGATCCGCTGGCTGTCGGAGCAGCTGGGCTTGAAATTCCTGTGGGATGGAGATCAGGCCTATGTGGCCAGTCCCCTCGATATGGAGGCCATTCCGCAAGGCGTGGATGTGCCGATATTGATGTATCATGCGGTGTCGGACAATCTCTGGGGCATTGAGTCCCTGTTCGTCTCCCCGGAGGATATGCGGGCGCAGCTGGAATATCTGACGGAAAACGGATATGATCCGATTTTCTTTTCAGATTTAACACATCTTTCCGACTACGACAAGCCGATTCTTCTGACGTTTGACGACGGATATGACGACAATTACGAGTATTTATTCCCGCTGTTGCAGGAATTTGGTGTCAAGGCCACGGTTTTCGTTATTACGGGCGCGCTGGGGAATGAATATTATTTGACGGAAGAGCAGGTAAGGGAGATGTCCGAATCTGGTCTGGTCGATATTCAGAGCCATACGGTGAATCATGATGAACTGGAAACCCTCAGCTATGAGGAACAGGCCTATCAGATGAGCCAGTCCCAACTGGACATTGCCCGGATCACCGGAAAGATCCCCTATGTTCTGTCTTATCCCTCCGGCAGCCGGGACGACAACACGTTGGAATTGGCGCCGGAATATTACAGCTTTGGGATTGATATGAACGGCGGAATTTGGCATATTGAGGGGGATTATTTCCAGGTGGATCGAATTTATGTCAGCCGCTTTGATACGCTGGATGAATATATCGCTATGTTGCCATAGAGCAAAATCGCACGGTTTACAAAAATTCCGTGCGATTTTTGTGCTTTTTGGGCAATTTGCTGCTTGCGAATTGACTTGTAATGGTTCTAATGCTATGATAACATTCACAGTATCTTCACAAATGATGTGAGAAAGTGGGAGAGTGAGAAAATGGCGATTATGACAAAAAGAGCGCATCGGGAGGACGGAGCAGAACAGCCTTCCATCAAGTTTGGCATGTTCCGCATCCGGCTTCCTTTTTTACAAGCGCCATGGGAACTGCCTGAGATGATTCAGGCAATGGTTGTGTTTGTCACCGGAGTATCCGCAGTTGCATATCTCCAGGACATTTTTGGACTGCCATTTTCCGTGGCGCTGTCCATCGTATGCGTCCATGAGCTGTTGTATGTGTTTCAGAATATGGTTGGGGATCCCATTGTGGGCGGATGGATTACGCCGGCTATCCCGCTGGTGACTACCTGGCTGTTGGGATTTCAGAATACTACGGAGCGAATTCAGGCGCTGGTGATGCTGCAGCTGATTTTAGGCCTGCTTTATCTGGTGTTGGGTATTACGGGGCTGGCATCCAAACTGGTGAATAAGGTGCCGGTGTCCGTCAAGGCCGGGATCCTCATTGGCGCGGGATTTTCCGCCGTGATTGGGAAATATGGCTTTGCCTCAGCGGAGAGCGGCGGCGCAGGATTTTACGGAAGCCCCATCAGCTTTTCTATCGGCGTTCTGGCGGCGCTGTTCCTGTTGTTTTCTGTAGGATTCAATCGGCAGAAGAGCAAGCCAGGCCACAAATTCATTAAGTTCCTTGGCAAATGCGGGTTTGTGCCGGCGTTACTCCTGGCTTATGTGGTTGGGATGATTGCCGGGGAGATTTCCACTCCGGTGAACATTTTGGGAGACGGAATCGTGTTTAACCCGTTTCCGGGTTTAAAATATGTGTTCGAGAACTTCTGCCTGGTGGCCGTGGGATTCCCCTCCTGGGATGTGATTTCATCGGCGGCAGTTATGGCGGTTGTGGCTTATATCATTTCCTTTGGCGATATTGTAACGGGTACGGAATTCCTGGAGGATGCCAAGCAATATCGGAAGGATGAAATTGTGAAGGTGAATCCAAACCTTACCAATGTCTGCTGCGGCGTCCGCAATGTGCTCCAAAGCCTGTTCTTCCCCACGGTTACGCTGTCCGGGCCCCTCTGGTCAGCCATGATGGTGACTATCTGCGAGCGGTATAAAACAGGAAAAGAAAACATGTACTCCTTCTTCGGCGGCTGTATTACGTTTAACGTGGCCAAGTGGATATGCTGTTTGATTCTGCCCATGGTGGCGCTGATTCGTCCTATCTTGCCGTTATCCATGTCTCTGACCTTGATGATTCAGGCGTTTGGCTGCTTTTATGTGGCGTTGGGCCTGTGCAAAAATAATACCCAGCGCGGTGTGGCTGGACTCATCGGCGGTGTTTTGGCCATCACCAACCCGCAGACGGGACTGATCGTCGGGATTATTGTATCGCTCATCTGCGAATGGCTTTTGAGCGGAGATCTTAGACTGAAAAAAGGAAAGCAGGCCAAAGAAGAACCAACAGAGGAAAAACAAGAGGATTGACGGTTTGAAGATTATCATTTCTCCAGCAAAACGTATGAAAGAAGACTGCGACGCCATGCCGGCATTGGGGCGGCCGTTATTTCTGGAAAAAACTGCTGTGCTGCAGCGGTATCTTCAGGGGCTGTCTTATTCCGAGCTGAAGCAGATCCTGCAGTGTGGCGATAAAATTGCAGAGGAAAATTACCGGCGATACCAGACCATGGATCAAGAACGCGCTGCTACGCCGGCGATATTTGCTTATCAGGGAATTCAATATCAATCCATGGCGCCTACGGCTTTCACAGATGCGGAGTACCGATATGTGCAGGAACATCTCCGCATCCTCTCCGGGCTATACGGCTGCCTCAGGCCCTTTGATGCAGTGACGCCCTATCGGCTGGAAATGCAGGCAAAGCTGAAAACGGCGTTTTGCAGCAGCCTTTATGACTTCTGGGGCGAGGATTTGGGGAGAAGCTTTAGCCGGGATAATGATTTTGTCGTTGATTTGGCCTCTGAGGAATACAGCAAAGCGGCCAGGCAGGGTGCGTCGGTTCGATGGATCAAGGTACGCTTTGGAAAGATCTCAAACGGTAAGTTTCGGGAGACTGGAACCCAGGTGAAGATTGCGCGGGGCGCCATGGTACGGGATATGGCAGAGCGGAATGTGACAGACCCGGCGGAGCTTTTGGAGTTTTCCGCATTGGGATACCGGTTTTCTCCGGAACGGTCGGAAAAAGATGTGCTGTTTTTTTGTCAAGAATGAAAAGAAATTGTGAATTCTTTCCTGTTTGCAGAATTTCAACAAATTCGGGTTGCCATGAGGACAAAAGTATTGTATGATAAGGCGGCAAAAGTCTATCCGGGGCCTGGATTTGGAGTGTTTTTATGAAAAAAAGCAGATTGGAACGGACACATAGCCTTCGATTTTTGCTTGTTCGAGCAATTGTAACTGTCGTCCTGGTGGTGATTGTGTTGTTGGGGTTAAGAATGGAAGGGATTACGGTGATTGAGCGGGATGTACCGGTACAAATAGTGGAGGATATTGCTCGAGAAGCTGCTGTGCAGACGGAGCCTGTGGAGGCGCTGTCCTGAAAGAACGCTTAGAAATACGCTGGAACGAACTGGGTTCCGGCGTATTTTTTACTATTCTAGAACAAGTGAAATATAATTTTAAAATAATATTGATTTAAAAGACACAAATAGAATAGTTAGAGCAATATATGTAGGTTATTATCCACAAAATTGTTGATTTAAATCTTCAAATCTGTGCATTGCGTTGGGATTGTCTTTTTTTATATAATACAACTATCTTGATTAGAAGGAGGAAAACCAATGAAAAAGAAAATACTCGCACTTTTGCTGGCGGCCATGATGGTATTTGGCGTGATGGCGGGTTGTGGAACGGATACATCTACAGCTTCCTCAGCGCCGGAAACATCGGCTGCCAGTGAAGAGACTGCGGCTCCTGAAACCCAGTCGCCGGCTGAGACGGATGAGACCACGTCGGAAGCGCCATCGTCTGCGGAGGAACCAGCGTCGACGCTGGAGGCGGAAGAAGGTTATACTTACACGGGCGAATGGGCAACCTATCCGCTGTGTGAACCCGGAGAGAAGACGCTCACCATGTGGTGTGAGTTCCCCGGTTTCCTGTCTATGGTCGGACTCAACTCTTATAGTGAATGCTCCGTATGGGATGCCGCAGAGGAAGCCACTGGCGTTCACATCGAGTTCACCGAAGTTTCCATGATGAATGCGTCGGAGCAGTTCTCTCTGATGTGTGCGGCCAATGATATGAAAGACATCCTTGGCGGTGTAGGCAGCTACTACGGTTCCACTGCAAGCGCCATCGAAGAGGAAATTATCATTGATCTGGCAGAATATGCAGAGCAGTACATGGGCAACTATATGACCATTCTGAACGACCCCAAGTACGCAGCATACAAGGAAAAAGCCTATAATGCGGAAGGACAGCTGGCGGAGATCAGCTCCATCTCCGACGACTTTAAGCCGACTTCCGGTACCCAGATCCGCAAGGACTGGCTGGAAGAACTGAATCTCGAAGTTCCCGAGACCTATGACGATTGGGAAAATGTGCTCAAAGCGTTTAAAGACAACTATGACTGCAGCAATACCCTGTTGCTCTCCGGTTGTACGCAGATGACAAACCTGGTGGCCGGCTACGGCACGGCAGGCGCTGCGGAAGCTTCCATGGGCACATCCCAGGCGGTCAACATGTATCAAGTGGACGGAACTATTCGCAATGGCTATCAGGATGAAAGCTATCGGGCTTATCTGACCATGATGAACCGCTGGTACGAAGAGGGACTTCTGTCTCCTGATTTCATCACCGCGTCCAGCGACGGTTCCCAGAATAACACGGATGGTTTGATCCTTTCCGGTGATTCCGGAATCTGGTTCTCCCAGGGCAACTTTATTACGCAGTATGAGTCACAGGCTCAGGTTACAGATCCCGAATTCTCCATCATGGGAATTGCCGATCCTTATTCTCCGGAATACAATCCCGAAAAGACCACCCATTTCACCTCCATGACTGGCGGCAATGCCGGCGGCAGCGGTGCGCTGAGCTGAGCGTATCCACCAACTGTGAAGATGTAGAGCTCGCCTGCAAATGGCTGGACTATTTCTGGACAGAGGACGGCCAGCTCCTCTGCAACTATGGTATCGAGGGCGAAGGATTTGAGTACGACGAAAATGGAGAGCCGCAGTTCACTGACTTTATTGTCAACGGCGGGAATTTCCAGTTTATGATGACTGGTTATACCCTCTCCGGTGTGCCGTCTCTGCAGGATTTTGACAAATCTTTCTTCACCTATGGAGATAACGTCCTTGAGGCGTTTGACACCTGGGCGGCCAGTGTAGACGATCAGTATACACTGCCTGCAGCTTTGACGTTGGATACCGATCAGAGTGAGGAATATTCGTCCCTCTTCAACGACATCAACACGATGGCAGAAGAGCGCGTTGGCAAGTTCATCACCGGCGAGGCTGACATTGAGACTGAGTGGGATGCATTCCAGGAAGATTTGATTTCCATGGGTATTGAGGATTGTATTTCCATCTATCAGGAGGCCTACGACAATTTCATGGCCAGCAGAAGCTGACAAACGCGAACTCTATACAATCAGAGGGCCGCTCCGCAGCAAAAAGGCTGCGGAGCGGCTTGCTTGCCGGTCGGGAACCATTGCAATTTGAGAAAAAGTGTGGTTTAATAAGGTATCACGATCTGTAAGGGGGATACTGTCATGGACCAGTTGAAAGATGCGTTGAAACATGCGAAGCTTACAAAGACCAGCCGGCGCATTGGAGAATTTATTCTGGACCATGAAACGGACGCCTGCTTTATGACCTCAACAGAGCTGGCGCTGGAATTGGATGTCAGCGAAGCCAGTGTGATCCGATTTGCGCGGGCGTTGGGGTTCACAGGATATATGGATTTTCAAAAAAATTTGCGAAAATCCCATACGGAAAAGCTTGGACGCATTTCCAGCGCGGTGGCAGTGCCATATGAGCGGCTGCAAGTCAGCATGGCTACCGAGGGCGAGGACTATATTCAGGAATTCCTGCTCAATACGCAGACTAACATCACTTCTGTCGTACGGAATAATTTGAAGGAAACCTTCGATGAAGCGATTGATCTTTTGATGGAAGCTCGCCGCCGATATATTGTGGCGTCCCGGGCCAATACCGGTGTGGCGTCTTATTTCAATCTGCTGCTCCGGCATCAGGTTACGGACGTCATTCCTACCTGGGAGAGTTCGGTCAATGTGATTGACCATATGTGCGATATTGGGAAAGAAGACTGTGTCATTCTGTTTAGCTTTCCACGGTATTCAGAAATGGATCATCAGGCGATGCAGATGGCAGAGGATGCAGGTGCGAAGATTTTGGTTATAACAGATCGGCCCAGCGCGCCCCTGGCCCAGTATGCAACGGTTCTTTTGACGGTCGACGTGGATACCAACACGTTTTTTAACTCCTATGTGGGGGTACAATTGGTCATGGAGATTCTCTGTGCCGGATTGTCCCGGCGGGTAGGCGGCGCCAATGCCGAAAAGCTTCAGCTGATTGATCGGTATATTGGAAAGCTGGGTGTTTACTAAGACGTATCACATTTCACAAGGAATATGATGCAATAATAGATTAGGAGGAATTTATGATGGAACAAAAGTTTTATGTATGCAGCCATTGCGGCAATATTATTGCCTATGTAAAAGATGCCGGTGTTCCGGTCATGTGCTGCGGACAGAAGATGCAGGAGCTGATTCCCGGTACGGTAGAGGCTTCCGGTGAAAAGCACATTCCGGTGTATGAAGTGAAGGACAATGTGGTGCATGTGACGGTAGGTTCTGTGGAGCATCCTATGCTGCCAGAGCACTATATTGAATGGATCTCCATTCATACCACCCAGGGGAACCAGAGAAAATGTCTGAATCCCGGCGAGCCGCCCAAAGCGGATTTTGCACTGCTTCCCGGTGAGAAAGTGGAGGCGGTTTACGCCTATTGCAACCTTCATGCGCTCTGGAAAGCATAAAAGCAATGCACACGGCAGCTTTCTGCCGTGTGCATTTTATATGATAGGACAGAAAATGATGCAAAAAAGCACCACAATGCGCAGATTTTTATACTTCATTTCTGGGTACGGTGTGGTATAATAGTTGCGAATCCGAATTAAATTAGAAGGAAGGTTATGTATATGAACACCATTGTGGCAAAAATACCGGCCTACGGAATGCCGGTATTGGAAGGCCCGGTCAACAAGCCGGAAAAGGTCAGCATGATGCCGCCCATGGGCGATATGCCCGGTCCGGATGCTCCTGGCGGCCCAGGCGGCCCTATGCCCGGCGGTCCGAAAGAATCCAAGGAAGAGGGCTTGAAGCCCTGCCCGCCCACCTGCCGTCCGTCGGAGCATCCGGGTTCCGTTCCAGGGGCTGACGTAGAGCCGGGGAAGCCCGGCCCAGGCATGCCGGGCGGCGGACCTCCCAAGGCGCCCCCGTTCCCCCGGATGGAATCCATGGATGTGCTGGATGGCAAGCTGTATATGGCGGAAACGCCCTATGCTGAAATTACAGGCGATATCACCGATACGGAGATGAAGAACGCCTCCTACAAGACGGAGGAAGTCTGCCTCAACGGATTGTACATTGGCGGCAATTCCGTCTATGCCATTCGAGACTCCCAATTTGACATGGTGGGTTATGGAATTGACGACTTTGCCGGAAACGGTGCGGCGATTATGGTCAACGATACCGCAAAGTGTGAGATGGAACATGTCGACGTCACCACCCATGGCGTTATCCGCCCCTGCACAGTGGTGACCGGCAATGGCACGCTGATCGTCCGGAACTGTGTTCTGGACTCCAAGGGCGGCGAAATTCCCGCCAGCTATGTGCCGCGGGTGGCTTCGGGCATGATGGAACCGCCTCCGGGGTTGAAGCTGGGCGGCAACTGCCGAACCCATTTGTCCATGGGCAACTCCCGGGCTTACTTCTATGATTCCAAGATTTTGGCCCACTCCTGGGCGGCGCTGTCCACAGACGGTTCCCATGGGGATCTGTATCTGGAAGCCAACAACTGCGATGTAGTTTGCGAGACGGTGGGTTACGGCACCTATGCCGACAACGGCTGCCATAATGTTTTAAATGACTGCCGTATCTCTGTAGATACCCATGTGGCCATCATCGCCGGCGACGCCTGGGTGAAGCTCAACGGCTGCACTGTCCGGTCGAACCAGTACGGGGCCATGCTTCACGGCGTTCGGGGACACTACACGGAAACCACGGAGTGCCATATCGTAGGCGGCGATTGGACCGTGGGCGAGGCAGTATTCTTTGTGAAGTCTGAGAACGTGTACCTGAAGCTGGACGGGGCCAAAGTAAAGACCGGGAAATATCTGGTCCATGCTGTGGTCAACGACGACGATGCGGCCACCAAGGTGCCGGAGGAAATGAAGCTCAAATGCTACGGCGTCAATGCAGTCATTGCCAATGGCGACTACGAGGGCGACATCGTCAACGACGACACAGATCGTACGATGAATGTCTCAATTCTGAACGCCACGGTGAAGGGTATCATTACAGACGCCTATATCTCGCTGGAAGGTTCCAAGTGGACTGCAACAGGCGATTCCGGCGTATGCCTGGTGGGTGAAGTAAGCTTGGAGCAGATTGATGCAGCTGCAGGCGTCACAGTTTCTGCTGTGGCCGGCGAGGGCTGCGGATTAAAGGGCGAATACGATTTGGCTTCCGGCGGTAAGCTGATCGTGAAATAACGCTGAACTAAACTGGCAGAGTATATAGCATATCTGATATAAGGAGGAGCGGGAAACCGCTTCTCCTATTTTTACATCCGGATGGAAATATCCTTCAATATTCTGCGTCTGTATTCATAGAAGACAGTTTGAAGGAGGTGTGCATATGAAGAAGCTGTGTTTGATTCTTGCAGCGGTTATTATGCTGGGCCTGAGCGGCTGTGCATCGGAGGAGCCGTCGCAGACAGCGGAAAAGCCTGTGATTTATCTGTATCCCGAGCAGGGCGGAACGGATGCTTCGGAGGAAAAACCGGCGATATATCTCAATCCGGAGCAGGCATGCAAGGTCACGGTGAAGCTGAACTATGATGGGGAGCTGATCTGCACCTACCCGGAATACCACGACGGCTGGACGGTAATGGCTCGGCCTGATGGTGTCTTGATGGATGAGAGCGGCAGAGAATACAATTATCTGTTCTGGGAGGGTGTATCCGAGGCGGATTACGATATGAGCCGTGGTTTTGTGGTTGCAGGCGAGGATACTGCTGTATTTCTCGAAGAAAAACTGGTGGAATTGGGGCTCAATGATCGAGAGGCCGGGGACTTTATCACCTATTGGCTGCCGCGAATGCAGGGCAATACCTATAATCTTGTGACATTCCAGACGGATGCATACACCGAAAGAGCGGAATTGGATATTACCCCGGAACCGGACAGCATGTTGCGGGTGTTTATGGTATATAAACCCCTGGAGGAGCCGATCTCTGTGGAGGAGCCGGAGCTGCCGGGCTTTCAGCGGAGGGGATTTACCGTGATAGAATGGGGTGGTATGGAATGGACGAAGGGCTGAGACGATGACAAAAGCGCAAAAGACGGGATCTCCACAGGGAGATCCCGTCTTTTGCAACTGCCTTGGGGCCGACAGCCTCCCGGTTCAAGGGCAGAGATTGCAAGGCCGCTGTTTGGGAAAATTGATGGATTTTCGGCATCACGGCTTAGGGTAAAAACGGGCCAAACCGGCCTTTTACTTGCGAATCTGTGTAGAATGTGCTATTCTGAAGAAAATAAAATTGTGAGGAATTTTTATGAAACTGCTGATAATACGCCATGGCGATCCGGATTACCAGCGAGATTCGTTAACGAAAACGGGCTGGCACGAGGCGGCGCTTTTGGCGGACAGGCTCCAGAAGTTGGAGATTGCGGCCTTTTATGTCTCGCCGTTGGGACGGGCGCAGGATACCGCGTCGGTGACGCTCAATCGTATGGGCCGAACAGCGGAGACACTGGAATGGTTGAAGGAGTTTCCTGTGCGGATGTATGACCCGGATATTGGCCGGGAACGGGTGCTATGGGACTGGTTGCCTGAAAGATGGACTGCGGAACCCAATTATTACGACAAAGTAAACTGGTTACATACCCCGGCCATGCAGTTGGCGGGTGCACAGACGGAATATCTCCGGGTCTGCGGGGAACTGGATAAGCTGCTGGAGAAACACGGCTATGTGCGGGAGAACAACGTCTACCGGGCAGTGCGGCCGAATCAGGATACGGTTGCGCTGTTCTGTCACTTTGGGTTGGAATGCGTACTGCTGAGTCATCTGCTGGGCGTATCACCCATGGTGCTATGGCATGGAACCTGTGCGGCGCCGTCTTCCGTCACCTCGCTTGTGACGGAGGAACGCCGTCAGGGGGTTGCCTGTTTTCGGATGAATGCCTTTGGGGACGTTTCTCATTTATATACGGTTGGGGAATCGCCGTCTTTCTCCGGGCGGTTCTGTGAAACCTGGGACGAGAAAAGTCAGCGACATGACTGAGGAGGGATCACTGTGCAGGGAATCAACACCACCTTGTGCTATATTGAGCAAAATGGATGTTATTTGATGCTCCACCGGGTTAAGAAGAAAAATGATATCAATCACGACAAATGGGTAGGGATCGGAGGTAAGTTTGAAGAAAAAGAAAGCCCGGAGGACTGTGTCCTCCGGGAAGTAAAGGAAGAAACAGGGCTCACGCTGACGCACCTGGAATATCGGGGATTGGTGACGTTTACCTCGGACCGGTACCAGACGGAGTATATGCATCTCTTTTGGGCCGACCGGTTTACGGGAGAACTCTGTGAATGTGACGAGGGAACTCTGGAGTGGATTTCCAAAGAATCACTTCATAAGATTCCCAAGTGGCAGGGAGACGAAATTTTCTTGCAGCTCCTGGAGGAGCGGGTGCCGTTTTTTTCGCTGAAGCTTTGTTATAAAGGGGACACTTTGATAGAAGCTGTACTGAATGGAACCTCACTCTCTCTGGGTGTTCATCTGCAAAATGGCCAAAAGAAAGATACCCAGCAGGGCGCCGAACATACTGCCCAGTAAAAATACCACAAACATCATGACCCATAGCTCCTTTCCTGTATATCCTATTTTATGATACCCATTTTTTGGGGGTGACTATTCACAAAAATTTCATCCTTCTCCGAGAGAATCGGATATAATACGTAGTTAGAAAGAGCTAGAACAGGAGGAAACAAACATGGCGCAGACGGTTTTAATCATAGAAGACGATCCGAACATTGCGGATCTTTTGCATTTGTATCTGGAAAAAGAAGGATACGCCACGACCATTGCTGCCGATGGAGGCAAGGGCGTGGAAAAATTCCGGGAGCTTCGGCCGGATCTGGTATTGCTGGACATTATGCTGCCGGTGATGGATGGATGGGAAGTCC
The DNA here is from genome assembly GCA_902475435.1 of uncultured Eubacteriales bacterium. Taxonomy (GTDB): domain Bacteria; phylum Bacillota; class Clostridia; order Oscillospirales; family Oscillospiraceae; genus HGM13006. Next base: position 98,739 of record CABRZL010000002.1, read on the forward strand.
TGCGCACCATTCGGCAGGAGTCCAAGACGCCTGTGATTATGCTCACGGCCAAGGGCGAGACCAACGATAAAGTAAATGGGCTCAAAATGGGTGCTGATGATTATATCACCAAGCCCTTTGAAGCAAAAGAGGTTTTGGCCCGGGTGGAGGCGGTGCTGCGCCGTACCTCCGGAACGACACCTTCCGGCCGCAGATTGACCTTTGATAAACTTGTGATCGATATGGATGCCTTTGAGCTCATTGTAGATGGGAAAAAGGTGGATACGCCGCCCAAAGAGATGGAACTGCTGTATCATCTGGCATCCAGTCCCAACCGGGTGTATACCAGGAATCAGTTGCTGGACGAGGTCTGGGGATTTGATTATTTTGGCGACAGCCGCACAGTGGACGTACATATTAAGCGCCTCCGGGAGAAACTGGAGGGCGTCAGCGATCAATGGGAGTTAAAGACCGTTTGGGGCGTTGGCTATAAATTCGAGGTGGCCTCTCAATGAGGAGTTCCTTTTCCAGACAGTTTGCTGTGACAGCAGGGATGATCCTGTTGAGTTTTCTGTTGCTGGGATTCAGCTTTACCAGTTTGTTCTATAACTACATGCTTCGGGAGGAAAAAAATTCATTGTCCACCAATGCTTCGGCGGTGGCATCCTTTGTCAGTTCCCAGACCGTTCTGTCCAGCAACATGGACTGGGATTTGCAGCTGGCGGTGAGCTATGGGGCGAATGTGTCCGGTACGGATGTTGTGCTCAGCGATACGACGGGCAGACTGGTGCTGTGCACCTGCGGAGAGTTCTATTGCGAGCATGTGGGAAAAACATTAAGTTCTGAATTCATGCAGGAACTGAGCCAGAACAACTATGTCTATGCAACCGGCGTATTGGATGGCATCTATGAGGACGAACGGTATCTGTATGCTCTGCCGATTTATTCCGCCGGGGCAGGGGATTTGCTGGGGTATGTGGTGGTCTCCACAGAGACCAAAGATATGAGCGACATGATGAGCCGAATTATGGGCTTGTTCCTGTTCACTGCCGTCATTGTACTTCTGGTGGCGATGGTTGCCACCATGTTGATTACCCGCCGGCAGACAGAGACCCTCCGGGAGTTGAGCAAGGCGGCCAAGCAATTTGCCCATGGGGATTTTTCCGCTAGAATCAATCCGGATGGAGCCGGCGATGAAGTGGCAGAACTGGCTACGGCTTTTAATAACATGGCGTGTAGTTTGGAACAGTCGGAGTCTCTGCGTCAGGAATTCATCTCCAATGTAAGCCATGAGCTCAAGACGCCTATGACTACGATTGCCGGGTTTATGGATGGAATGTTGGATGGAACAATTCCCAAGGAAAAATATGCCTACTATATGCAGACGGTGTCTGACGAAGTGAAACGGCTGAACCGAATGGTGCGGAGTATGCTGGATATCTCCCGGCTGAAAGCCACCGGAGAGGAAGTCCAGAAGGCGCGGTTTGACGTAACGGAGACGCTGGGGCGTACACTTTTGACCTTTGAACAGAAGATTGAAGCAAAACATTTGGACGTACAGGTCAATATGCCGGATCGGGCCGTGTGGGTCATGGCCAATGAGGACGCGATTACGCAGGTAATTTATAATCTGATCGACAACGGTGTAAAATTTGCAGATCCCGGTTCGCCGTTCTTGTTGACGGTGGCGACTTCCGGAGGAAAGGCGCTTGTGAGCGTGGCGGATACCGGCCCCATGATTCCGCCGGAGGAACTACCGCTGGTGTTCGACCGGTTCCATAAGTCCGACAAAAGCCGTTCCAAAGATAAGGATGGCGTGGGATTGGGACTGTATATTGTCAAGACCATTCTGGGCAGCCACGGAGAAGATATTACGGTGACCAGCCGGGACGGTGTTACCACGTTTACCTTCACCTTGACGCTGACCAAGTAAAAAAATAACAGCGTGCCATACCGCGAGAGCAGTATGGCACGCTGCCGTTTTTCAGAAGGCAAAATTTCCGTTGACGAATACGGGGATTTCCCGGCCATCGTGGGTAATGCCGGTGATATGCAGATCCCTGGTGCCAACCATGAAATCCACATGGTTGATGGACTGGTTGAGGCCCAATTTTTTCTGCTCCTCGGAGGAGAGCTGCTCGCCGCCCCGAACGCAGTTGGGATAGGCAGATCCAAATGCCAGGTGACAGGAAGCGTTTTCATCGAAAAGTGTATTATAAAACAAAATACCTGTGTTTCGAATAGGCGAGTCATAGGGCACCAGCGCCACTTCGCCCAGGTAACTGGAACCCTCATCCACTGTGATCGAGGCACGCAGATATTCCTCACCCTCTTTGGCGTGAACGTTTACAATTTTTCCGTCCTTAAAATCCAGATAAAAATCCCTGACCAGATTCCCGTCTAATGCCAGCGGAAGAGCCCCATAGACGCGGCCGTTGACACCGTCGTACCGAGGCGCGGTAAAAATCTCCTCTGTGGGCATATTTGCCACAAATTCGACGCCGTCCTGGCTTTTTTCGCTGCCGCCGGCCCAAACATGATTTTCCGGAAGAACGATGGTTAAATCGGTGCCGAGGCTGTTTTGATAGTGGAGGGACTGAAAGTTGTAATCGTTGAGAATTTTGCTGCGTGCAGCAGTACGAGCGCAGTGTTCCCTCCACCGGGCCACGGCGTCACCGTTTCCAGAGATGCGGCAGGCGGCGAATATGGCGTTCCACAGAGCGTCAATGGCCTCCTGCCCCTGTTTGTCCGAAAAGACCTTTTCCGCCCAGGCGCGGGTGGGATGTGCCCCGATGGACCACTGGAATGCACCGGCGGTCATAGCGTCGTAATATGGCCGGGTGGGTTCGCCGCTAGTGCGCTGCCAGGTCTGGATTCGCTCGGTATCCACGCCCTTGAGCATTTCCGGATCGCTGCCGATGATATTCAGCACAGGGCACTTGTGGGAGACAAGATAGCGAAACTTCTCCTGCGTATAAGGAGGAAATTCTGAGAAAACAGCTTCATCCGCTTTCAGATACCGTTGGCGGGTGACAAAATCATCTGTCCAGTCGACGATTACGTCCCGGGCGCCGGCATCCAGAGCGGCTTCCACGCAGAGGCGGATCAGCGGCGCACATTCCACTGGGCCGGCGATGCGCGGGGTTTGGCCTGGCTGTACGTTCATGCCTACCTCCACCAGGAGATGGGCGTATTCATTTTGTTTGGCTTCAAATTGCGGAACCATTGCAATGCTCCTTTTTTCAATTTTTCTTTATTATATCCCCCGGGAAAGAAAAACACAAATATTTCTTAAAACTTTCCCGTATTGCAGCCTTGTGTCATTCTTGATAAAATAGAGAAGCGTATATGACGACAAAAAGCGCTTGGAACAGAGGACGGTGAAGAGATGTGCAAACGATCTTGGTGGTGGATGACGATGTATACATTGGAAATCTTTTGGAGACGTTATTGACTAAAGAAGGTTATCGGGTGCGGCGGGCGTACTCCGGTACGGAGGCGCTGCTGGTATTGCGGGAAGAACGGCCGGATCTGGTGCTGCTGGATCTGATGCTGCCAGGACTTTCCGGGGAAGAGGTGCTGGCCCGGATCCCGGAGGTGCCGGTGATTGCGCTGAGCGCCAAGGCCGCGGTTCAAGATAAAGTGGACGTGCTTTTAGGCGGGGCGGTGGACTATATGACCAAGCCCTTTGATACGGCGGAGCTGCTGGCCCGGATTAAGGTACAGCTGCGCACCAGACGGAAGGAGCGTATCGGAGTTTCCGATTTGTCTCTGGACCCCGAAACCCATCAGGTTTGGGTGCTGGGTCAGCCGGTTCATCTCACCAGGACGGAATATGCGATTTTAAAGCTTTTCATGCAAAACCCCAGTCAGGTGATCACCAAAGCCGCAATGTTGGAGCGGCTTTCCGCCGAAACGCCCGACTGTGTGGAGAGTTCTCTAAAAGTCCATATTTCCAATCTCCGAAAAAAACTTCGGGAGAAGGGTGGGAAAGATTACATTGAAGCGGTATGGGGCATTGGGTTTAAGCTGCGGGAAGAATCTTAACCAATTCTTTACCAACTTCTTTACCGCTTTCTTAACTGTTGGGAGATAGAATGCAGCTATCAAACGCAAGGAGGCATTCTATATGGAATATGTTCTGGAAACCCAGAACCTCTGTAAACAATACGGTCATTTTAAAGCCCTTGGGGGATTGAGTATGCATGTGCCCCAGGGGGCGATCTATGGGTTTGTGGGAAAAAACGGAGCCGGGAAAACAACGTTGATCCGGCTGATCTGTGGGCTACAGCGTCCCACCAGCGGAAGCTATCGGCTCTATGGACAGGATGCCCAGAGCCGGGAAATTCAGCGAGCCAGGCGGCGAATGGGCGCCGTGGTGGAAACGCCGTCTGTTTATCAGGATATGACGGCGGTGGAGAATCTTCGGCAGCAGTATCGGATTCTTGGACGGCCTTCGGAAGATGGGATAGAAGAACTACTGCAACTGGTGGGCCTGGGCGACACCGGGAAAAAGAAAGCGAAGAATTTTTCACTGGGGATGCGTCAGCGGCTGGGGATCGCCGTGGCGCTGGCGGGAGATCCGGACTTTTTGGTGCTGGATGAACCGGTGAATGGACTGGATCCCCAGGGGATTGTAGAAATTCGGGAGCTTATTTTGAGGCTGAATCGGGAGCGGAACATTACGGTGTTGATTTCCAGCCACATCCTGGATGAGCTTTCCCGGCTGGCTACCCATTATGGGTTTATCGACGGGGGACAGATCGTTCGAGAGATCAGCGCCGAGGATCTGGAGGCTGCCTGTCGTAAATGCCTCCGGGTGGAAGTCAGCGACGTTATGGTGCTCAGCCGGGTGCTGGATCGGATGCATCTGGAGTATCAAATTATTTCCGACACCAAGGCGGATATCTATGGAAGCGTGGAGGTTACAGAACTGACCATATCCCTCCACGACGAGGGCTGCATTGTTCGATCCATGCAGGAAAAGGATGAAAGTCTGGAAAGCTACTACATCAATCTGGTGGGAGGTGGCGATCATGCGTAACCTGCTCAGCGCAAATTTCCGCAGATTGATTCGGGGGAAGATTTTTTGGATTGCAATCATTTTTATGGTGGGCGCAGAGATTTTCGCGTGTGCGGTACAGTATCGGGATGTGCTGGAGTACGATGCCGTACTGACGATGGATCAGATGACATTCCAGACGGGAATCTACTTGGGCATTGTAACGGCTGTGTTTGTGAGCCTGTTTGTGGGGACGGAATATAGCGACGGGACCATTCGCAATAAGCTTCTGGTGGGGCATAAACGGACGCAGATCTATTTGGCGAATTTCGTGACCTGTGCAGTGGCAATCGTAATCATATATGCGCTGTCCGTTGTTACGGGCGTCATTCTGGGCCTGCTGTGGTTTGAGCCGCCCGCGATGCCTGTTTCTTCGATTTTGGGCTACTGCGGAATTGGACTGTTGATGGGCCTGGCCAATACGGCGATATTTTGTCTGATTGCGATGCTCTGCGCGAATAAAACGCATACGGCGGTCGCCGGCCTGCTGCTGTCCTTTCTGCTGCTGTTTGCAGCGGTTTATGTGGCTCAGATGCTCGCGCAGCCGGAGTATATCCAACAGGTGGCGCTCAGCGAGAACTATTCCGGTGTAGAGGTGGTTTACTCGGACGAGGATCTGCAGTTGGAGACGGTACCGAATCCTGTGTATCTATCCGGTGTGAAGCGGGAGGTGTACCAGTTCCTTCTGGATGTGAATCCGGCGGGACAGGCAGCGGAGATTTCGTCTCAAGAGCTGGGAGCGAACCCCATTCGGATTGTGTTGTATGATATTGCGATCATTGTGTTGTGCGGTGCCGTCGGCATGACCGTATTCCGGAGGAAGGACATCAAGTAAAGGAGAGGTGTTATGGAATTGCTGCTTCTGGGGCTGCTGGTGGCCGCGGCGGTCACAGCGGCAGCGTTGGCGCTGCGCTTGCGGATTTTGCACCGGGACATGGAGCGCCTCGGGACAGAGCTGGAGTTACGCTTGAAAGAGGACACCAATGTAGGGCTGGATGTGCCGGCCGGCGACCGATACTTTCGCCGGCTGGTGCAAATCCTGGATCGGCAGCTCCGCCAGCTGCGGCGGGAACATCTCCGTTATGCCCAGGGGGACCGAGAACTGAAAGCGGCCGTTACTGGGATCTCTCACGACCTCAGAACTCCGCTTACCGCCATTTGCGGATATTTGGAGCTGTTGAAACGAGAGGATATGACGTCGGAGGTCCGATCCTATCTGGAGGTAATTTCAGGTCGGGTAGAGGCCATGCGTTCGTTGACGGAAGAGCTGCTGCGATACTCCGTGGTGCTGAGTCCGGGGACCTATGAGGAGCGGGAAACCGTCAACCTCTGCGATGCGCTGGCAGAGAGCATCGCGGCTTTTTACGGCGCGTTTCGGAGCAAAGGAATCACCCCGGAAATCATTTTACCGGAATCGCCGGTTCTTCGCCGGCTGAACCGGCAAGCGTTGGGACGCATTTTTTCCAATATGATTTCCAATGTCCTGCGTTATAGTGCCGGAAATTTCGTGGTTACATTGACAGATGCGGGAAAGATTACCTTCCAGAACCGGGCTGTAGGACTCAGTGAGGTTCAGGTGGGGCATTTCTTCGACCGATTTTTTACTGTTTCCAGCGGAGAAAACGCCGGGACAGGGTTAGGAATGTCGATTGCAAAGACCCTGACGGAGTATATGGGCGGAAGTATTCACGCCGAGCTTCAGGGAGAGATGTTCACGGTGACGGTGGCGTTTGATTGAACCGAGATGCGCTGTCGCGTGTAATACGCCTCTGAAAACGGATAAAATCTGGTCTGTATCCCCTTTCATTTTGGGCTGTAACGGCGGATATAAGCAAATCCAAACCGGAAAATCTACAAAATTTTGCTTACAATTTTACGGAAAGTGTGGTATAATATCTATAAGGATGCCGCCAAGGCTCTGAGGGATTGGTACTTTCTTTTGTATGATGGAATTTTGGAGGGTTATGATGGCAGCGATGGATTTAAAAATTGGTGAATGTGTACACTATGGCGCCCACGGGGTCTGTCGAGTTTGCGGCAGGGAGGCAAGAAGCATTGGAGGTCGTCAGCGGGTCTATTTTACCCTGCGGCCAACAGACAGTGAAAATATTGTGCTGTATTTGCCGGAAGATGCAGAGCCGGAAAAAGTCAAGATCCGCCGGCTGATGTCCCGGCAAGAGATCATGGAGTTAATTGATGACGCGGGAAAAACCCAGGTTACATGGATCACCGACAGCAAGCTGCGTCGAGAGTCCTTTTCCCGGATCCTTCGGGGCGGTAAAGCGACAGAACTCATTGAGATGCTCAAGTCCATTCATGTGCATCAGGAAGAGTTGCCCCAGGGAAAACAGCTTCCTATGAGCGATCAGGAGATGCAGCATGCGGCCCAGAAACAGCTTTACGGTGAGATGGCTTATGTGCTTTCCATTGATGAGAGTCAGGTTCAGCCGTTTATTTTGAATCATTTACAGCATGAAAATTGAGAAAAATTGTAAATAGCCGCCAACTTTCGATGGATTTTCCTATGAAGGTTATGTTATGGTAAACCGGCAGCTTACAAATCGAGTATCCATAAGAGCGCGCAGCGCCGTCGGAGGGGTCCGACGGCGCTGCGCGTTGTTAGTTTCGGTAAAGAATATCCAATGCCTGAAATTTTAACGGATTGATTTCGATCCGAATAAAGTCACCCACCTGGCAGGGAATATCCGTGACATCACAAACGGTTTGCACCATACCTACATGGCCCAGGACTTTGGCCCTTTGACCGTTGATGGACACATAGATGGCTCGATGGGTCAGAAAGGCTTTGATATTGGATAAGACGCCGACCATGCAGTCCCGAAAACGGGAGAGATCGCTTCGTGCCGGGGCGCCGAATCCGTGGTAGTATCCTACGCTGAATACGGCGATTTTTGTGGGGCGTTTGGCCTTCCAGCCGCCGCCATAGCCGACGGTGTGGCCTTTGGGCAATTCTCGGATGACCTCGATTTGGGCCTCGCACCAGCCGACGGGACGAAGTTCAGAAAAGCCGGAAAATGCCAGACGTCCCAGAATTGCCGAGCCAAGGCGTACGCCGTCCAGGTGCATTTCCGGATATTTTAAAAAGGCGGAGGAGTTGCAGCAGTGGCGAAGTCCCGGGGAGATGCCGCGGGCCTCAAGCCCCTTCAGGACTCCTTGAAACGCTGAAAATTGCGCCCTGGTGACCTTTTCGTTGTCGTATGCGCTGTAAAAATGCGTATAGATGCCCTGAACGTTTAAATGCTCCATATGATAGACGGCGGAAATGCCCTCCATGTCCTCCGGATGGAAACCATAGCGTCCCATGCCGGTGTCAATTTTCACATGGCATGGACACGGTTTTCCCAGTTCAGCAGCCAGACGCGCTGCGATCTGTGCGGTTTCCGGACAGCCTACGGTGATGACTGCATTTTGGGACATGAGTTCTCGAAGTTCCTGCTCCAGTCCCGTTTCCCGCATCATCAGGATCTCCGCCTGGTGGAAACCCGCTTCCCGTAGGGCCCTGACCTCGAAAGGCTCTGTGACCGCAAAACGAGTGACGCCGTTTTCCCATAAGATCCGTGCCAACGGAATGAGGCCCAGACCATAGCCGTTTCCCTTAATCACCCCATAGACGGCGGCATCGCCCGCCTTTTGCAGCAAAATGAGGGTGTTTTCAGCCAATATGGATTGTTCAACGATATATGCTTTCATGGTTTCCTCACTTCTTGTGTCTGAACATATAGAGCTTATGCCGCCAGTGCATGAAAATGGGTTTTCCGGTGTTGATAAACCAATTGACGAAGGAATTTAGAACCAGATCCATCTCTCCGACAAATTCAACATAGTCTCCGCCAAACCCCAATTTAAACTTGTACAGACCATAGAGCGGGTGATCTTCCCCTACCCGGCCGGGGACGCCGCGGAAGTCGTAGAGGCGGCAGCCCTTTTCAACTGCCCACTCGATCATATTCCACTGGAGTTGATAATTCGGCATCAGGTTTCGATGTTCATTAGAGGAAGCGCCATAGAGATACCAAACCTTGTCCCCATACCAGATGGCAAGGGTACCGGCAATGGCCTGATCCTCAAAATAGGCCATATATAGGCGGGCATGCTCGCCCAGATTGTCCAGCATGTGTTCAAAGTAGCTGGCGTCTCGTGTTACGAAGCCGTCCCGAACGCCGGTTTCCAGCATCAGGCGGGCAAAGTCCGGAATGGCTTCTTTCCCGCAGACTTTTGTGACGACGCCTTTTTTCGGAGCGGTGCGCACCTTGCGGCGGGTTGACTGCGGCAGAGCCGCCAGCAGTTCATCGGTGGTCTTTCCTTCTGTGTTCAGCCGGAATACATACTGCGGCTGAATGGCGTCAAAGGTAGCGCCGCCGCCGGTGGGGACAAAGCCCAACGCCTGAAGCGACGCGGCATATTCCGTTTCAGAGGAAGGCACGTCCGGGTCAATTTTGATGACATAGGAGTGATATTTTTTTGCGAGTTTTTTGGCGCCGTCTATCAGATCCTTTAAAGTCTCTTTGTCGTCCAGATCCGTGACCGGGCCGCGACAGCCGTACATCATGGTAAACGGCATGCCGGGAATAATTTTTCGAATCAGCACGGCCAGACTGCCTTTGATTGCGCCGTCTGCGTCCCGAGAGACAATGGCTTCCCAGTGCCACATGGGCTTTTGCTTGGCCCACAGGACGCTTTGCGCAAAATGGCCCTTGGGATGGGACTGCAAAAAAGCCTCGTATTCAGGGATCTGTTCTTTTGTAATAATTTCAGACATAAATCTTTTTTCTCCAATTTCATGATAGTTTTGCAGAGACACAAGGGGATTGGCAGGCGGATACAAGGCCCCGCCATAGATCCCGCGCGGAGGGATACTCCTGCCACATATGTTCCGGATGCCATTGAACACCCAGGAAGAAACGGGCCTCCGGCAATTCTATGGCTTCCACGATGCCGTCCTCTGCCCTGGCGGTGGCGCGAAATTCGGGAGCAGGTTTCCAAATCGCCTGATGATGCATGCTGTTGACAGACAGATGCTCTTTGCGAATCAGCTCAAATAATCGAGAACTGGTTTCGATGGTCACCTGGTGGTGGGGAAGTTCATAGGGCTTTTGCTGTCGGTGGATGACCGGGGAGGGCGCTTGCGTATCCAGATCCTGATACAGGGTTCCGCCGAAGGCGACATTCATCACCTGGACGCCGCGGCAAATCCCCAAAACCGGCCGATCCAATTCCCGGAGGCGGCGCATCATAAAAATCTCCTGGCGGTCCCGCAGGGGCGCCTGATAGCCGCATTCGGGAATTTTTTCCTGGCCGAACCATTCCGGGCCGATATCCTGACCGCCGGTGAATACAAAACCGTCGAAGCTTTGACAGTATGCTTCCCAAAGGGCCGGATCGTCCGTCAGCGGCAGCAGGGATGGCAAGCCGCCGGCCTGTTCGATTCCACCAAAATATAGCGGGTTGATCCATAGGGTTTGTTTTTCACTGTTATATAGGGGAAGTACCCCGATGTGTGGGCGCATGATTGATCTTCCTTTGTGAAAATTTAAGCGTGGGGGACGGTATCCCGGGTGCGAATCACGTGTTCCGTCACCTGGACGGACAGGCTCTGCACCATGCTTACCTGGCCGGATGTATCCTGAAAACAGCCCCGCTCCAGTGCGCAGGCGTCGTAATCCGGTCCATGGGCAATTTTCAAATAACCTTCCTCGACCGTATTTCCGGTGCAGGGGTCCAAAGCCCGCCAAACGCCGCTGCAATACACTTCCGCCCAGCAATGGATTTGAGAGATGCCGACAGCGAGTCCGCTGACAAAGCGGGCGGCAATGCCGGACAGACGGCACAGCGTCAGGAATACGTGGGCAAAATCTTTCGCGTCGCCCTGACCTGCGGTAAATGCGTCGGCAGCGGTTTTGTTCTTGGTTTCCGCCGTAAATCGGAGAAGCCGACAGGTGAGATCGCACAGAGACTGGGCCCGCGCCCAGGGATCCTCTGGCAAAGCGGCCGAAGCAATCAGCCGGGAAATTTCCGGCGAAGGCTGCGTCAGACGCGTGGGATAGAGATACAGTCGATCCAGAGGATCGTGCGTCAGGTATTTGGAGCACAGCACAAAGCCGGTGGCAGTAAAGGAGAAGCTGTCATGTTGCTTGTCGATGGTACCGGTATACATTTCGTTGCCGTAGACGTCCGCAATATGGGTCAGCGCAGTGAAAGGCGTAATCGTCAGCTTATGGGCGTAAGATCGCTGGAAGGGATAAGTGCCCGGCATACACCGCAGAAGAAAACTGTGCTTGGTGATGGCGCCCGAAAAGGTCTGTTGGCCGCTGAAGGTAAATGCATATTTTTTCATGGAAACCCCTCCTTATTCCGCCATAACCCAGGTGTCTTTGAAACCGCTGACAGGGGAGCCGTCGGGCCGGTGAACGGTAAAACGGCTTAGGCCGCCCATCCATACGCGGATGGAGTCGGAGTGAACCGTATAGGCGCGAAAGTCACAGCGGGCCTGGCAGGACTGACCGTCGGGTGCAGCTACAGGCAACTGTTCCACATCCATGATCTCCTGCGCGATGAACCGCCGGGGAGAAGCCTCAATCTGGGACGCCAATTCGGCGCGCTGCGTATCGTTCAGGTCTTTCCCCCAGACGGCCCCCACGCGCCGGTCGCTGCCGACATCCTTAAAGATCAGCTTGTCCATATGAGACAGCACATAGCTGCGCTGGTCGGAATACCAGGGCAGATAGGTTGGCACGTTGGGCAGCAGCGGCTCCTCGTCCAGGTAGTAGCGGATCATGGCTGGAATAAAGCAGAAGAGACCTCGATCCTCCGCCACCGAACAGCCCGGCGCATTGATAATCGCGATGTTTCCGGCGCAGTAGACCTCCATCAGATGGGGGATGCCGCAGGGTGTGTTTTCATCAAAGCACAGGGGATCCAGCATCCGATCCAGAGCCAGGCGATGAATGATGGAAACGCGCTGAAATCCGCCTTCGGGAGCACGGTAATATACTTTGTTGTCCATGACAATCAGATCGTCGGCCATTGCCACTACGGCGCCGGTCAGATTGGCCAGATAGTGCAGCTCGAAGGACGAAAGACTGTCCTTCCCTTCACTGAGCACAACGACGATGCCCTCCTCCAAAGCGGGGACGTCGTCTACAATATCTCGGTATAATTGTTGCAGCAGGATGTCTAGTCCGCAGTTGTCGCACAGCGTGGGGATCCGGTAGGTTTCCGGAGAAACCTCTTTGCAGAGCTTCCTGGCAAAGTGGGGATAGGTGATGCCGTCGGGCACAGACAGGCTGTCCTCCATTGCGTACCATACCCCATCCGTGGTTCGGATCAGATCCGTAGCGGTAATGTGCGTATAGATGCTTTTTGCAGGCGTGAGATTCATGCATTCCGGCCGGAAATCCGGAGAAGAAAAGACAAATTCTTCGGGAATGATGCCGTCTTTCAGGATCATACGTTGATGGTAAATGTCGTTTAAAAACAGATTCAAAGCGTTGATACGCTGAATTAAGCCCTGCTCGAGAAATGTGAATTCTGCGCCAGGCAGGGTTCTGGGGATGGGGTCAAAGGGATTATCCAATATTTGTCGGCGACCCTGGCGTATTACGGCAAACTGGGCGCCGTGATCCCGCATCCAGTCATTGACCCGGGCTTGGGCAGAAGAGAGATTCTGCATGTCGAAACCTCCTTACAGATGGAGTATAATTCCAGAATACTTTATTATGTTATGTTAGCACAATTGCCGGGAATATGCAACGGCGGAACGCGCCGGAAAAACGAACATTTCACAAACAGTTCATAAAATGTTAATGCAAAGGGGTAAATTTCTGTTTATACTGTACATAGGCCAAAGTGAAAGCAGCTTTGGCTTCCAATCTTAACGGAGGGACAGCGTATGGATTATGATCCGCAGGAAAGCCAAAAGCCGGACAGCGCTTATCCATATAGTGATTATTATAGCACGGGCGGCAGATACCGTCCCCCAAAGCGGCCACGAAACTACGGCTGGATGGTGGCGGTGTTGGGGGCGTTTTTGCTCTGTGTAGCCGGAGGCGTCGCTTTAAGCCGCGGCGAAGGTACAGTGCAGGAAAGCCCTTCTCAAGCAGTCAACCAGGAACTGACAGAAGTTGAATCACCGGCAATATCCGCGCCGCAAACGTCTCAAGCCGTGCAGGCTGTAGAGGGGACTGAGGTGCTGGGTTCCGGTGTTCAGATGGTGATTTCGGAAGCCAGCCAGGAGACCATGGAATTACCGGATATCTATAAAAAGGTGATTCCAAGCGTTGTGTCGATTATGTCCGTCTCCAGCAGTACAACTTCAACCGGCACGGGAATTATCATGTCCGCTGACGGCTATATTATCACCAATTATCATGTAATCTCCGGAGCGGAGACGGTGACGGTGCTTCTGGAGTCTGGCGATGAATATGAGGCAGCTCAGGTAGGTGGAGACGAAACGTCTGATCTGGCGGTACTGAAAATTGAAGCGGAGGATCTTACTCCGGCCGAATTTGGATCTTCAGATACCGTAGAGGTCGGAGATTCGGTGGTGGCGATTGGAGATCCTTTGGGAATACAACTCCGGGGAACCATGACTGACGGCATTATATGCGGACTCAAACGCGACGTCCAGGTTGGGGATCGAACGATGACCCTGCTGCAGACGGACGCCGCATTGAATTCCGGCAATTCAGGCGGTCCGCTGGTCAATATGGCGGGGCAGGTAATCGGGATCAACACCATGAAGATCAGTTCCTATTATACCACAGTAGAAGGAATCGGTTTTGCAATTCCGATCTCGACGGCAAAGCCAATTGTGGATGAACTGCTGGAAAAGGGATATGTCAGCGGCCGGCCGGCGTTCGGATTTACAGTGGAAGCGTTATCTGCGCAGCTGCGAATTTTTTATAATCTGCCGGGTGCTCTGTGCATCAAGCAGGTGGTGGAAGGGTCCGATGCCTATGAACAGGGTATCGAGGCCGGAGATATTATTACCGCAATTGATGGAACCAAAGTGAGCACGATGGATGAGTTTAACACGGTCAAGAATCAGTTTGCTGCCGGGGATACGGTTACATTGACCATATATCATAAAGGCGTAGTGCTCGATGTGGATGTTATGCTCATGGATCGAGCAGATTTGGACTAGAAAAAGCCGAGGGGGTGCCTTCGGCTTTTTTCTCTTGTAAAATGCAAAGAAATGTGCTAGAATAGCAAAAAAATTTAGAAATGGAGATGAAAAAATGCGCAATATCTCTTGCTGAGTTTGGGATACAGTGTTCAGCGGCTGATTTGCCGCGTTTTTTGCTGTGCCCAAAATGCAGGAGAGCGTGTTTTTTCTCATTGCCTAAAGATCGCTTTAGGTATCTGTGCGTATGCGGGCCGGGGAAAGCAGCTTTCCTGCGGTCCTTAATTTTATGCACAGGAGGAAATTTGCTTGGCACGGATACAAATAGAACATTTGACGTTTGCCTATGAGGGCAGCTATGACAACGTATTTGAAGATGTTTCGTTTCAGTTGGATTCCAACTGGAAACTGGGGCTGATTGGGCGGAATGGCTGCGGCAAGACCACGTTGCTGCGGCTGCTGCTGGGCGGGCTCCCTTATCAGGGGTGGATTGATGCGCCGATAGAGTTTGTCTATTTTCCCTATACAGTGAAAACTCCGGAGGAAACTGCCGGTACCATTGTAGAGGGACTGGCAGAGGAGGGCGAGACGTGGCGGATCTTTCGAGAGCTGGGACTGATGGAGGTGCCGGAGACCGTGATGGAGCAGCCGTTTTCCACGTTGTCCGGCGGGGAGCAGACCAAACTGCTGCTGGCGGCGCTGTTCGCCGGAGAAAATCGCTTTTTGCTCATTGACGAGCCCACCAACCACCTGGATATACTTGGCCGGGAAACGGTGGCCAACTATTTAAAAAAGAAGCGGAGCTTTATCTTGGTGTCCCATGACCGGGAGTTCCTGGACGGCTGTATTGACCATGTGATGCACATTGGACGTACAAAGGTTACCGTACAGAAGGGCAACTACAGCACTTGGCAGCGGGAAAAAGAGGCGCAGGATCAGCTGGAGACGGAGCGGTCGGAACAGCTGAAAAAGGATATCCGTCGGCTGGAGACGGCAGCCCGGCGTACGGCGGGCTGGTCAGATCAGGTGGAAAAATCCAAAAAAGGCGGTGCGAAAGTCGGAAGCAAGCGGGATGCGCCTGTTCTCGACACTGGATATGTAGGGCATAAATCCGCCAAGATGATGCAGCGGGCAAAATCCATCGCCCAGCGGCAGGAGCGGGCAATTCAGGAAAAACAGGGGCTTTTAAAAGAGGTAGAGACAGTACAAAGCCTCAAAATACATCCGCTGACGCCGCCTAGAAGCAGTCTCCTTCGGCTGGAACAGGTGTCGGTGGTCTATGATCCGGAGCGGCCCGTGTGTCAGCATGTAAACTTTTCTGTAAATGCCGGCGAACGGGTGGCGATCCAGGGGAAAAACGGTTCCGGAAAATCCAGCCTTTTGAAGCTGATCAGCGGGGAGCCGATTCCCCATACCGGATCGGTCTGGCAATGCGGAGGGCTGGTGATCTCCTATGTGGGGCAGGATACGTCCATGCTTTCCGGAACCCTTCGGGACTACGCAAGGACGCATCACATGGACGAAAGCCTGCTTTTGGCGATCCTCCGAAAGATGGGGTTCCAGCGTGTACAGTTTGAAAAAGATATTTCAGAATTCAGCGCCGGACAAAAGAAAAAGGTACTTCTTGCCGGGAGCCTCAGCCAGTCGGCCCACCTCTATATTTGGGACGAACCCCTCAATTATATTGATCTAATGAGTCGACTGCAGATTGAGACGCTGCTGCAATCTTCCAGGGTCTCCATGCTCTTTGTGGAACATGACAGAGCGTTTTGCGAAAATATTGCTACGAAAATTGTGGAATTGTGACGCAGTCAGTCAATATGGCACAGGCCGAAAATCGCGAGTGTTGCGATTTTCGGCCTATCTATTGGAGCGAATCCCTATGTGAATCACAGCCGTTTTTCATGCTGTATATACGGGATTTTTTCCAGGCGCTTGACCAGCAGTGCTGCCAGGATCATCTTAAAGGTATCGGGCAGCAGAAAGGGAATCACGCATTTTGCCAAAACGGCGGCCACAGGAATGGCGCCGGAGGATCTGGTGTACAGGATTAAAAACCATGCCGAACCAAAGGCATAGCACAGGGCAAGGCCCACTACCATAGATAAGATCAACACAGGAAGTTTTCGGCCAAAAAGCGTTGTGAGCAGACCTACTGCCACAGCCGTGAATACAAACCCCAAAAGATAACCGCCGGTTACCCCCATCAGGCTGCCAAGACCGCCTTTGAACCCGGCGAACACGGGCAGTCCCACAGCGCCTAACAACAGATAGACGACGACGGACAGGGTACCGCATTTGAGTCCGAGCAGGCCCGTCACCAGAAATACGGCGAAAGTCTGAAGTGTAAATGGAACATCTGCAGGGATGGAAATCCAGGCGCATATGGCCATGAAAGCTGCGCCCAGGGCGGCGGCGCATAGCTCGTAGGTGGTAAAAAGGGAACTGGTGCGGGCTTTAGACATAGTCATCAACATCCTCTCTAAGGGGATTATAGCAAAGCATCTCAAAATGTCAACCATATAAGGAAGACATATGGTTTACAATTCAGGAGAAACTGGGAGTAATGCACAAATTGTTAGGTAACAAATATTTAGAACATAAAATTTTGTACAAATTAGGAAATAACACTTGACTTTTCTATATACGAAATGTATTATTTCATATGCAAATCGTTTGCATGCAAACTAATGTGTGAGAATTGTGTGCAGGCAGATCAGAAAAAGGAGGTAACCTGGTTGGGTGTTCGTTTTCAGGACGAAAGTCCGGAGCAGCTGTTTCATGCGCTGGAACGAAAGCACCACGTTGCGGTAGATAGCTTGCTCAATCGGAATGGGATCGGCAACATTGGACAGCCGATCATTCTGAGAATTCTTTCTCATCAGAAAGACGGCACCATTGAATCTCAGAAGGAGCTGGCCCGACGTCTGCGGGTGTCTCCAGCCACAGTGACAGTTTCACTCAAATCCATGGAACGGGATGGCTATGTGAAAAAACTCTCTAACGCTGAAGATCTCCGCTGCAAGCCCATTACAATCACAGAAAAAGGGCTGCGGGCGGCACGACTGATTGATGAGGTATTTAAGACACTGGATCATGGCATGTACCGGGGATTCAGCGATGATGAACTCAAAAGCATCGCGGGGTTTTACCGGCGCATGATTGACAATCTGGACGCCATTGCATCCGGGCAGTATGGAAGTTCTCAAGAAAGTTAGGAGGAAACCATCTATGTTCAAACAACTGATGGGGTACATTCAAGAATATAAGAAGTACTTCATCCTGGCGCCATTACTGGTGGTTGGAGAGGCGATTGCGGAACTGCTTTTGCCCTATCTCATGGGCAAGATCGTAGATGAGGGAGTTACCAACGGAGATCGGCAATATATGTTCCTTGTGGGCGGTGCCATGGTGGTGATAGCCATTCTGGGTATCTTCACCGGCATTTACGCGGCAAAATTTTCTGCCAAGGCGTCCCAGGGCTTCGGCTATAATTTGCGGCAGGCTATCTTTCAGAAGGTGCAGACGTTCTCTTTTGCAGACGTGGATAAGTTTTCCACAGCCTCGCTGGTAACCAGATGTACGACCGATGTCAAGCAGCTTCAGCAGACGGCCATGGAATTGACAAGGGTGCTGATTCGCGCGCCTTCGCTGCTGATTATTTCCATGTTTATCTGTTTCCGGATGAATTGGAAGCTCAGTCTCACCTTTTTGGTGGCGATTCCCACGCTGCTTGCTGTGGTCCTGATTATTATGAAGTTTACCACATATCTCTTCGAGGTTATGCAGACCAAGATTGACAATCTCAACGCCTCTGTACAGGAAAACCTGATTGCAATTCGCGTGGTAAAGAGCTTTGTCCGGATGGACTATGAGAAAAAGAAGTTTAAAAAATCCAATGATGATTTGATGAAAACGGCAATTTCCGCCACAATTCGACTGAGCGTTATGCAGCCCTGTACCATGATGGTGCTGTATGCGACAACGTTGGCCATCTACTGGTTTGGAGGACATATGGTGGGAGAAGGGTCGCTGCTTTCCGGTCAGCTTTTGAGCTTTGTGACCTACATCAATAACATTTTGATGAGCGTCATGATGTTCTCCATGGTGCTGATGGGCCTGACCCGCGCTCGTGCCTGCGGCCGCCGCGTATGCGAGGTGCTCAACCATGAACCCGATATCAAGAGCAGCGAGACCGATGAAGGAGACGACACGCCGATTCGCGGAGAAATTGTCTTCGATCATGTGACGTTCCGGTATCCGCAGTCTGACCGGAAGAATGTGGTGCTGAAAGATCTGAGCTTCCGGATAAAGGCCGGCACCTTTGTGGCCATAGTCGGTTCCACCGGCGAGGGAAAAACCAGCCTGGTCAGCCTCATTCCGCGATTCTATGATACTACGGAAGGCAACATCTATGTGGACGGGAAAAACGTCAAGGATTACAATTTGAGCCACTTGAGAAAAAATATCGGCATGGTGCTTCAGAACAACGTGCTGTTTACAGGAACCATCCGTTCCAACTTGCAGTGGGGCGATCCGGAGGCTGACGATGAGACGCTGCTGGAAGCGACCAAAGATTCTCAGGCCTATGAATTTATCTCCCGGTTCCCGGAGGGACTTGATACGGAGATTGAGCAGGGCGGCGTCAACGTCTCCGGCGGTCAGAAACAGCGGCTTTGTATTGCCAGGGCCATGCTCAAGCAGCCGGCGATTCTGATTCTGGACGATTCTACCTCCGCGGTAGACTCTGCAACTGAGGGAAAGATCCGGGAAACCTTCTACAACAAGTACAAAGATACTACGGTGCTTTTGGTGGCCCAGCGGATTTCCTCGGTGCAGTATGCCGATCAGATCATCGTGCTGGAGGATGGGACCCTCAACGATATGGGAACCCATGACGAATTGATGGCCCGGTGTAAGGTCTATCAGGAAATCTATGCATCACAGCAGGAAGGGGGCGGTCTGGATGGCTAAGAAAAAAGAGACGGCTCCGGCAGTAGATCCGAAGAAGAAGGGTTCATCGGATGACGATGATGATGATGACGATGGGAGTTATACTGGTTCCATGCGAGGACAGCGTGGCCCCGGAGGCGCAAAAGATTTCCGCAAGCCCAAGGACACCAAGGGAACGCTGCTGCGGCTTCTGAACTATATCGTGTCCAACAAACTGCTGCTGATTGCAGTGCTTGCCATGATGCTTATGTCCACTTTGGCAAATCTGGCGGCCAGCTATTTCCTGAAACCGCTGATTGACGACTATATCGTTCCGTATATTGGAGAGGCCTGGGATTCCTCCTGCTGGCTGGCTCTGGGCGGCGAGCTGATGAAGCTGTTGGCAGTTTATCTCCTGGGTGCTGCGGCATCCTATGGCCAGGGGCTTCTCATGAGTTTCCTGTCTCAGCGGGCCATTAATCGGCTTCGTAAGGACTTGTTTGAGAAACTTCAGGAAATGCCCATTTCCTACTATGATGCCCATGGAAACGGCGAGATCATGAGCCGTTTCACCAATGATGCCGACAACGTCCAGATGGCAATGGAACAGACGGTGACCATGCTGATCTCCTCGGTACTCACGTTTGTGGGAACTGTCTGCATGATGATCTACCTCAACTATATTCTGTTCCTGATTACACTGACCGTGCTGGTGGTGGATTATATTATTGTTCGGAAGATCAGTAAGAAGTCCAAAAAACTCTTCAAAATTCAGCAGCGGAACCTGGGACGTGTCAATGCCTATGTAGAAGAAATGGTTGAAGGAATCAAAGTGGTCAAAGCCTTCAACTATGAGCAGGAGATCGAAGAAGAGTTTACGAAAAAGAATCAGGCCTATCGGGACAGCGCCATGGACGCTACGTTTGTAGGTATGATTATTATGCCGGTGCTCAACCAGGTTATGGGTATCTGCTACGCTGTCACGGCGGTGATTGGCGGATTATTCGTACTCAGTGGAAACGGCGCAATCGGTGGAATTACCTTTACGGTCGGTTCCCTGGGTGTGTACCTCAACTATACAAAGCAGGTGGCGCAGCCCATCAACCAGGTATCCCAGCAGGTGGTTACCCTGCTGTCGGCCGTGGCCGGTGCAGAGCGTATCTTTGCAGTGATGGATTCCGAACCAGAGGTGGACGAGGGAAATATCACGATGGTTCCCATCGACAAATCGGGCCGGGAGGTCAACGACTGGCTTACCTGTGCAGGTGAAGCCTGGAAGACCCCGGAAGGCCAATTGGTGCCGCTGAAAGGCCATGTGGAAATTCAGGATATTTCTTTCCACTATGTGGAGGGGAAGCCGGTGCTCAAGCATGTGTCGGTGGAGGCGCTGCCGGGGCAGAAGGTTGCATTTGTCGGATCCACCGGTGCCGGCAAGACCACGATAACCAATTTGATCAACCGGTTCTACGACGTCCAGGAAGGCCGTATTCTCTATGACGGGATTGACGTCAAGAGTATCCGGAAAGATGACCTTCGTCGCAGTCTGGTGGTGATTCTTCAGGATACTCACCTGTTCAGCGGTACCATCATGGAGAACATTCGGTACGGGCGGCTCAATGCCACCGATGAAGAGTGTATCCAGGCGGCGAAGACAGCCAACGCCTATCATTTCATTATGTCGCTGCCCGATGGGTTCCAGACCTATATCACCGGCGACGGCGGAAGCCTCTCTCAAGGACAGCGTCAGCTTCTCAACATTGCCCGGGCTGCAGTTGCAAAGCCTCCGGTACTCATCATGGATGAGGCAACTTCTTCCATTGATACCCGTACAGAGAAAGAGATTGAAAAGGGAATGGATGGGCTCATGGAAGGCAGGACGGTGTTTGTCATTGCGCATCGGCTTTCAACGGTTCGAAATTCCGACAAGATCTGCGTGATCGAAGCCGGCGAAATCATAGAATCCGGCAGCCATAAAGAGCTGTTGGCAAAGGGCGGCCGGTACTATGAACTTTATACTGGACAGCATATGCTGGAGTGATATGATCCAGCCAGTGCAGCAATCCCCGGTCCCATTGCGGACCGGGGATTTTGTCTGTCATAAAACATATCTTTTACTGGAATTTTGACAGACCGGCAAGCAAATATGGATACGAAGTGTGTTTGGTTCCTCCTAATGCCTGGGAGCATTAGGAGGAGAAGGCGGTTCCAAAAGATGATTCCCCCATATTATATTTAGAATAAAACAGACTTGTCAAAACCCGTATATTTTTTTCAAAATGTAAAAATGTTTCAAAAACAGGCCAAAAATGAGGAAACGGGCCTTTGTCATGAAATTGTGGGTTCTTGACCTTTTTGGAGTGCGTGGTACATTTTAGATAGGAGCAGGAGGAGCTACGACTCCTGCAAAAGTGAATCAAAGGAGGAATCCCATTTGAGCAAGCAGTATACGGCGCAGGAAATGGCTGACCGCTGTCTAATCATCCGTGAAGTGCAGAATGTCGTGGGAAAGGTTGCCCACTGTGATATGCTGGCGGATTATGATTTGGTATATCCTCAGTTTTGGAGCAAGGCGGAGGATGTCTGCCTGGGCTTTAACAACGGATATTTTCAGGGTGCGGCGGCTGTCAAGAGCTATTACGAGCAGAAATTGGAGCAGGCAAAGGCCCGTACCCGTCTGGTCATGGAAAAATGGAAAGACCACGACAAGGTCAAGGGAAAGACCGAAGCGGAGATGTTCGGCGCCGGTTATGTGAAGGGAACTGATATGCACACGCCGATCATCGAGGTGGCAGAGGATATGCAGAGCGCCAAGGCGCTGTGGCAATTCCAGGCGGCGGATACCTCCGTTACCACCCGCGGGCCTCTGAGTATTTGGAAAATAGGCTATATAGCGGCGGACCTTGTATTGGAGGACGGCGAATGGAAGATCAGGAATCTGCTCTATGCCCTGGATATTGACCATCCCTGTGCAGAGCCATGGACTGAGCCCTCCAAGTATCCGGAACTGCCGGAATTTGCAGCCTTCCAGCTGCCGGAACCGGAACCCAATGTTAAAATGGAGGTCTATCAGGCCTACCGGGTAGACCGGCCCTATCAGGAGCCGCCCCGGATGCCGGAGCCTTACACCACCCTGGCTGAGACCTTCAGCTATGGAATCTGAAAGGAGGACGGAACATGAAATCACAGTTTCCAAACAGCGCGATCCGTATGGAATTCAGCAATTCCAAGCCGGAGGACTTTTCTCCTGAGGTGCGGGCCTGGCGGGCCTATGCCGTGGAGGAGATCAAAAAGGTCATGAGCAAGCGGGCCTATCTGGAGCAGGCCAACCGCCGTGCTGAGATTCTCGATACGCTCTGGACCAAGGAACGGGCCGATACCGCCTCCTATGGCCGCAACTGGGGCTACTATGTGGGGCTGGACAACATCCGGGCCTACTATGTGGACAAAAATCCCTTTGGCGGAGTGGGCACTGATATTTGTCATCCGTTTACTACATATAAAATTATAGTGGCGGACGACAACAAGACCGCACAGGTTACCTGGTATTCCATCGGCTATGAGATCAATCCCGCCAATGGGCCGGAAACGGACTGCTACTGGGACAATCAGCGCTGCGGCGCCGATCTGGTCTATGAGGACGGACAGTGGAAAATCTGGCACTATTTCGCCGGCACAGATTTTGCATTGCGGCCCGGATTCCCCTATGCGTCTCTGAAGACCGAGGAAACTACGCCCTGTGATAAACATCTGGAGCAGGAGTTTGGGGAGCCCACAGAGAAGTTTGAAGCTTACAGCTCCTTCTATAACTATTTCTTCTATCCTGAGATCACCATGGAGCACGCCACCTTCGCCGACGCCATCAGCAACGGCCCCGAAGGCAATCCCAACTGGAAGAAGGAGGTTTGAGCATGAGAAGCAATATGGATTTTGAGACAAAGCTGGCCGTGATCGAAGCCGGCC
The DNA here is from genome assembly GCA_902475435.1 of uncultured Eubacteriales bacterium. Taxonomy (GTDB): domain Bacteria; phylum Bacillota; class Clostridia; order Oscillospirales; family Oscillospiraceae; genus HGM13006. The sequence goes on from CABRZL010000002.1 coordinate 121,814, forward strand.
AGGCCTGTGAGAACGTCCATGCATGGCATGCGATTCTGCATGCATCCGGACATACCAGCGAGGAAATTGCCACCTTCTGGGCAAAGTACCGGGACGATATTTATTGGGGATATAACATGGCCGGGATGTATGGCCGGGACGAGGTCATGGCCAACTGGGCCGGCGGATTGGAGGGCAATGCCTACAATCTGTATCCGGTGTTTAACGAGATGTACCCGGAGACGAAAGACATGGATCCGCTACCGCTGAGCGAGTATTCGTTGCATGCCATTGGCACCCCCATTGTAGAAGTGGGCGAAGATCTCAAGACAGCCCGGGCGCTGTATTATTCCACGGGCATGTTATACCGGCGCATTTCCTCCAACGGCAAGCAGATGGCCGTTTGGATGCTGGAACGCTATGGCGAAGACTATGTGCGGGAGGACGGTTTCTGGAAGATTCTCCATGAATGCGTGCTCAATGACGCCGGCGGCGCCCAGGACGTCACGAACTTTGCCATTGACTGCTACAACAAGTTTAAAAATCCCATGGGTCCCGGCGGACCTGGTGGCCCTGGTCCGGGAGGGAAGAAGCCGGAAGGACCTGGCGAAAAGCCGGCAGAGGGTCCCACCAACAAGCCCAAGAAGGGGCAGGCATTCTCGAAGATGGCCGGCGGGCCTCCCAAGGGCAGTATGCCGCCGTCCCATCAGACCTGGTCGCCCATTCAGCCTGCGCAGGACTCCACGCCCTGGCCGGAGCCCTTTAAAACCCTGGACAATGTAAAGACCCACTATGTGGTGGGATTGGGTGAAAACAAGGGCGCACAGCCTAAGGTGAAACCCTAAATCTTTTAGTGGCAATGCCGAAATATTTAAAATATCCTTGGTGTACAAATTTCACAGGAGGTAAATCTATGCGTAAATTGAAGCTAATCCCGTTGCTTTTGGTACTGTGCTTAATCACTTCTATGTTTTTCGGATGCAATGGTGATACCAACAGCGAACAAGAAGCTACCACAAGCACTGTAGACTCAGAAAGCGCGGTTTCTCCAGCTATAGAAGAACTGGAGCCAGAGGAAGCTGAAAGCTCTGTTTCCACAACAGAGCCTGTCTCTGCTCTGGAGGAAGATATGGAACAGCAGGCTGTGGCCATCAGTGATCTGGTTATTGAAAATCCCTATTCTTTCCCGCTTACGACTAATGATATCACCTTGACCATGTGGTGCGATCTGATTCCACCGCTGTTCAATCATATGCCTAATGGTATGGCTGATAATCTGGTATATCAGACGCTACAGGAAAGATCCGGTGTTACACTGGATATCACCAGCACGCCCATAACCAGTGCTGCCGATCAAGTTAGTCTGATTCTGGCTTCCGGAGAATACCCCGATATTTGGTCCGGGTTCTCAACTTATTATACCAATGGACTGGAAGAGGCTGTAGAAGAGGAGCTTATCATTGATTTGGCAGAATACAAAGAAAATTTTCCATCCTTTTTCTCCATTATTGACAACTATCCGGCTTATGGTAAGAATGCTTATACTGATACCGGCAAAGTCTGTGTTCTCAATGGTATCTGGACTGATCCCAGTATCGATGTGGGCCTGACCATCCGCAAGGACTGGCTTGAGGAATTGAACATGGATGTCCCTACTACGTTAGATGGCTTTTATGAGTTATTGACAATCTTCCACGATCAATATGGCGCTACTTATTTTATGAATCAAAACTCCAGTGACCCAGTTAACTCCTTTGCCCAGTGCTTTGGTGTAATTGGTAATGCCAGTGACTCCACCACATATGCGTACTATATGGCCAAAGACGGTACAGACGTAGCTTTCAGTCCCTTGGAGGATGGGTTCCGGGACTATCTGTCCACAATGGCGCAGTGGTATTCCGAGGGACTCATCTATGAAGATTTTCTCAGTGCATCAGACAGTATTCCGGAGACAGACATTTTACTGGATGGACAAATTGGTATTACCTACTATAGTGTTCCAAATTATACCACAATTATGGGACAAGTTGCCGAAGGCGATACCTTTGATTTACTTCCTGTGGAAGTTCCCGTGAATGTGGAAACTGGCGAAGCTGTCCATCTTGGCCGGCAGGCCGAGTACACCTCTGCGAAAGGATTTTCGCTCAGCACCAATCTGGACGACGACAGCGAAGAATTTTCCGTCGCTTGTAAATTGCTGGATTATTTATACACTGATGAAGGCTCTGAACTCTGTAACTACGGCGTGGAGGATATAACATTCACCTATGGCGATAACGGTGAGCATGTATGGACAGATCTAATGCTGAATAATCCAAATGGTTTGGCATACTCCTGGTGCCTAAACTGCTATACCATCGGCGCTGGTTCCTTCCGTATCGATTCTTCTAGAACTATGAACAACTATGGGGAAAGCGAACTAAATATGATTGAAACCTGGAACAATACAGAAAATGACGCTTCCGAGATGATTCCAACTGCACTGAGATGGCAACAATGATAAGATTATTGAGGACAGATAATAAAATGGCTGCCTACAGTGCCACCTTTAGCGATATTCGGACCCATGTTCAGCAGAGTATTTTGGAGTTTATTACCGGTAGTAAGTCTATGGAGGAATACGATAGTTTTGTAGGGGAAATTCAAAGTATGGGAATTGATGAATGCACCCAAATCCTTCAGGATGCGTTGGATCGCTACAATCAGAGATAAACGTGGAGGAGATTTTATGAAACAAAATCCGGTTATAAAAAATATTATGGAACGGGAATCTTGTCGAAAATTCAAAAAGAATCCGCTTTCTCAGGAGGATATTGACACCATTGTTACTGCTGGTACATATGCTCCCAGTGCAGGTGGACGACAGCCTTGGCAGATCGCAGTGGTGACCAATCCAGAGATTATCCAACTTATTAGTGATGAAAGTGCGATTGGTATGGCAAAAGCATTGGCAAATGAAACGGATGCGACCCGTCACAAAGGAAATTTTACCTCCATGCCTGTATTGGGAGGGGAATACCTAGCTCCTTTGCTTATTATGATCTTTGAGCCGAAGGAGCGGACGCAGGACGCTGCTTCCCATCTGGCCGCAGAAAACATGATGCTGGCTGCTTGGTCTTTGGGCATTGCATCCTGCTGGCTGGGGGCAGTTAATGCCACTGTGATACAAAAAAATCTGGAAGATCCACAGGGGTCTCCACTTATCCAGCAGCTTCTTCCTGATGGTTGCCATCTGGTGTGTACCTTGGCGTTTGGTTATGCGGATGAAGCAGGCTTTCGGCATCCCAGGCTGGAACGCCGGAAAGATAACGTGAGATATTTTCAGTAGGATAAACTTCGAAGCCGCAGTCATGTATTTGATTGCGGCTCCCTTTGCCTTATTATAGGAGATCAATCTATGTTCAAAAAACTTCTTCCCTATCTAAAACCACACAGTCGAGACATTTGGTTCAGTGCGCTTTGTTCTGCCATAGAATCACTGTTTGCGCTTCTGATTCCGCTGGTCATGGCAACCATTATGGACAAAGGGGTTCAAAATGGTGATCTTGGCTATACTGCGAAAAAAGGTCTGTTAATGACGCTGATGGCTCTATGTGTGGTTGTGGCCGGTGTATATTCTATGAAATTTGCTACTAGAGCTGGACTGGCTTTGGGAACAGATTTACGTTCGGCAGCCTTCCGAAATATTCAGGCTTTTTCCTTTCAGAATTTAGAGTCCTTTGGTACGGCAACACTCATCACGAGGCTGACCACTGATGTTACTACAATCCAGACTACAGCCATTCAGGCAATTAAGTACCTATTTCGAACTCCCAGCATGCTGGTTTTTTCGGCAGTGTTTAGTTTTATGATTTCACCCAGTCTAGCCTGGATGTTTAT